>JASFPY010000203.1:0-5147 GCA_050115755.1 Desulfobacteraceae bacterium
CACCGCCATTTTCAAATCCTGTTGGAGGCCAGGGATGAACAATCAAAACAGCCGATGCTGGAAGAACGGCTGCAGGGTATCTGGCAGGGCGTGATCCGCAACAGCCCGGCTGAAGAAACGCTGACGGACATCGGTTTTGACCAGCCGCGGGAAGTATTGCGATTGCTGGATTATTTACGCAATACGCTTGTATCAAACCAGCTGGGTGATAAAGGCCGCCGCCGCCTCGAAAAATTAATCCCCCAGGTCCTCAAAGAAGTTGGTGCCGGGAACAGATCCGAAACTGTTCTTGGGCGCATTGTTGATCTGATAAAATCCATCGGCGGTCGAATCAGCTATCTTTCGCTTTTACTCGAAAATCCGATGGTATTAACCCACCTGATTCAACTGGCAGGAGCCAGCCCCTGGATCGCCTCATTTCTCAGCCAGCATCCGGTAGTTTTAGACGAGCTGCTGGATCCGCGCACCCTTTATAAGCCGCCTGCGGTCGGGCAGATCAGGGTTGATTTAAAGCGGCGCTTGCGCCGCGCCCCTTCCGATGATTTAGAATACCGTATAGAGCAGTTGTGCGTTTTTAAGGAAATCAACGTCCTGCGGATTGCCGCCGCCGATGTTAGCGGTGCGCTGCCCCTGATGCGGGTTAGCGATCATCTGTCCGACATTGCCGAGACGCTGCTGGCTCAAGTCGTCCAAATCGCCTATGATCATCTATATAAAACGCACGGCGCCCCGAGCTGTGAGCTCGACGGAAAAACCTGCGAAAAAGGCTTCGCAGTCATCGCTTACGGTAAACTCGGTGGACTGGAGCTTGGCTACGGGTCGGACCTTGACCTGGTATTTTTGCATTCCGGAACCAGCGAGAAAACGAAGGATGGCCGACAAGCCGTCGACAGCGTACAATTTTTCAACCGCCTCGGGCAACGTGTCATCAATATCCTGACCGCCCATACGCAGGCGGGTAAATTGTACGAAATTGATATGCGACTGCGGCCCAGCGGGGGGGCTGGAGTACTTGTCAGCCATGCAGGAGCGTTTCGCGAATACCAGCAAAACACCGCCCGGACCTGGGAACATCAGGCGCTGATAAAGGCACGCCCCATCCTCGGCGATTCCATGTTAACCGGCCACTTCGAAATTACCCGCAAGCAGGTTTTGTCCCGTCCGCGCAAAAAAACCGATTTGCAGCACGAGGTCGTCGGCATGCGTGAGCGTCTGCGTAAAGAGCTGTTAAAACCCGAGAAGGGAATGTTTGATCTCAAGCAGGATACAGGCGGAATGGTAGATATCGAATTTCTGGTGCAATATCTGGTACTTTTAAAATCTTATGAATATCCCGAATTACTGAAATGGACCGATAATGTTCGCTTGATCCAGGAGCTAATCACCACGGGTGCCATCGATGAATATACGGCTCATATTTTAAAACATGCCTACCTGATTTATCGTGCAGCGGCCCATCAGGCCAGCCTTCAGGAAAAACCGGCTAAGGCTCCTAATGAAAAATTCAGCCACCTGCGAAGCCGCGTGGAGAAAATCTGGAATACCTTTTTGCGCTGACCCGCTTGGCCCGTTGAGCCGGTTGGGCCCGTTCGAACAGGGAAAATATCTCATTTTAATTTTTAACCGGCATACGGACTAACGGGCAGCGAGACAGGGCGCTAAACCCATATCAGGTGAACATTTTAATGAAGATTAAAATCCAATTGCGAATTGGGGTAATTTGAAGCGCCGACCGGGACAAACAATTGACAGACATTCACGGTCAAGTTATATTTTAGTTTTAAAAACCAACCGCAAATCTCATTTTCGAGGATTTCAATATGAAAACCTATTTAACGGGAATCAGCCTGCTGCTGTTATTTTTTTCAAATTCTGAAATATTTGCAGATCAAGTTTATACCTGGACGGACAAAGACGGCAATATGCATATCACCGCAGAACCGCCTCCCCAAAATGCCCGGGTCAAAGATGTCATAACCTATGAGCCCCGACCGGAAGCAACCGCTCCGGATTCAGAAGAGCCCCGGGATTCAGAAACCGGGGCCGTAGCCGGCGAAGAGGAATCAGATGAAGTCCGCCGGGCCAGAGTCAGGGCGGAAAAGGCCAGACAGGAAGCCGAAATTGCCAGAGCCAGGGCCGAAGAAAAAACCAGAGCAGCTGAAAAATATATCGAAACCCACAATCGAAACGAATATATGCGGCGCGCCCATAAATACCAGATGCGAAAGGCGGCCGATGAGGCCAAAGCCGCCCAGGAACAGGCCAGAGTCGCCGAAGAAAAAGCAATTGAAGCTGAAAAAAAGGCGAAATTTATTGCGGAACGCGCCAGGCAATTAGATGACTGAACCGGACATTGATCAGCCCCTGAGCGGCGGAAATGATCGTTGGTGCAGCAACCTTGAAACCATACTGGTCCCTTAATTTTAAGAAATTAACCTTACATTTTTGTAATATATTTTCCGTTTTTCTGCCAAATTTGTAATAACTCCGAAACAGCGCAACCAGCCAACCAATTTCATATCTAGCTGTAATTACTTATTTATTTTAAATTACGGGCGCGTGGCATACATGTTGCTCAGCACATATTGATATTGATTAAACGCGTATCGTGTCCCAGAAATAATTTACAATGATGAATAATGTCCACCAGCAAACAGCCAGAGAGCTGCAGCAAAAAACGCAAGCCTTGATTGCGCGCCTTCTAAAAGGAAAAGAACCCGATTTCTTAAAGCAGCATGCCCGTCTACTCGATGACTATTTCCGCCGGGCATTTGAAAGCAGCATGGTGGGTCCCCGCATGGACATCCGTAAAAATCCCTATGCCATTATTGCCTTAGGCGGCTATGGCAGAGAGGAACAATGCATCCATTCCGATGTCGACCTGCTGTTTCTGTTTAAAAAAAAGGTGCCGCAGGAAGCGGAAAACTTGATTCAGGAAATCATTTATCCGCTGTGGGATGTTGGTCTGGATGTCGGCTATGCCACCCGTTCGCTGAATGAGTGCTTGGCGCTCGCCGGCAGAGATTATGATGTGCTCATACCGATGCTGGATGCCCGATTTGTCTGCGGGTGGTCCCTGATTTACGCCAATCTTCTGGAACAATTGCGGGAAGAAATCATTGGTAAAAAATCCCAAAAAATTATCAACTGGCTGGTTGAAAATAATGAAAGACGACACGCCCATTTCGGAGATTCAGCCTACTTACTTGAGCCCAATCTTAAGGAGGGCCAGGGCGGCTTAAGAGATTATCACAGCATGCTGTGGATTGCGCGCATCGCGTTTAATGCAAAACAAGCAAGAGATCTTGAATATCTCGGATTGCTTTCGCATGAAGAGTTCCAGACCATGATCCAGTCCATCGCCTTTATCTGGGGCGTGCGCAACCGGATGCACCATGTTTGCGGCCGCAAATGCGATCAGCTGCATTTCGAAAATCAGGTTAAACTGGCCCGGTCAATCGATTACAAAAAGATTAACGGGCAGGCACCGGTCGAAAGATTCATGGGTGATCTGCACGGGCATATGGAGGCGCTAAAGCAGCAGCACCTGATGTTTCTGCATGAGCTGGGCTATGAAAAAAAAAGAAAACGAAAAAGGAAATCGCAGAAAAAAAGTGCCGTCGACGGCCTGGAAGTAATCAAATGGGGAATGCTAAATTTTGACGGGCCAGAGGCCATTATAAAAAAACCGGAACTGTTAATGAAGATCTTTGAAGAAAGCGCGCGCCTGAAAATTCCCCTGAGCGCTGAAGCCAGGAGGCTGGTAAAGGAATTTTCTCATTTTGTCGATAAGGCCTATCGAAATTCCGAACCGGTCGTTAAATCATTCGAGCGGATTTTAGTCACCCCGGCACCGAAATTTGATGTCCTCAATGAAATGTTAAACACGGGTTTTCTGGAAAAAATTATTCCGGAATTCCACAGCGTCCGCAACCGTATCCAGTACGATGAATATCATCGTTATCCGGTTGATAAGCATCTGTTGCGCACCGTGCAGACCGTCAAAAAACTTGGCTCTGCAAAAGACAGCGGCCTGGATCCATTATACGAAAAGATTTACCGCAATCTGAGGCGTAAGAGGCTTTTGCTCTGGGCGGCTTTGTTGCACGATATCGGCAAGGGCAAATCTGAAGAAGATCACTCTAAAAAAGGGGCTCAGATCGTTAAAACCATCCTGACGCAAAAGGGGCTAAAGACAGCCGATATCGAAACGGTCATTTTTCTGGTTCGGGAACATCTTTTGTTGATTAAAACAGCCACTCGAAGAGATATCTTCGATGAGGAAACGGCTATTTCCTGCGCCCGCAAGATAAAGGATGTCGAGCGTATTAAAATGCTTTACCTGCTGACCATTGCTGATTCCATTGCAACCGGTCCGATGGCGTGGAATGACTGGACGGAAACGCTTTTAAGAGATTTTTTCCTCAAAACATTGAATGTGCTCGAAAAAGGGGAACTGGCCACCGCCCGGGCTGTGGAAATTGTAGAGCAAAAAAAAAGAGCGGCCGTGCGTTCCGCCCGCAAGCCCGGAGCAAAACAGAGAATCGAAGCCCTGCTCGGTGTGATGTCGCCGCGATACCTTTTATACATGCCAGTCCATGAGGTTAAAAAACATATCCGCCTTTATGATGACCTATCCACGGATACTTCCGAATTTGTGTGGCAAATCGAAAAGGCACCTGATGCCAACACCCGCTCTGTTACCATCTGCGCCCAGGATCGCCCCGGTCTGATTTCAAAAATTGCCGGTGTATTTACTTTAAATAACATCGATATACTAGACGTTCAGGTCTTTACCTGGCGCAATAATATCGCTCTGGACATTTTCAAGGTCAATCCCCCACCGGATCCGATACTCGAGGACGAAAAATGGGACCGAACTGCATCGGACCTCGAGGCCGCATTGTCCAACAGACTGAACCTGCCCGCAGCCCTTAAAAAGAAGATGCGCGTCTACCGCAATGCAAAAACCGGCCTTGACAAAAAACCCCATCAGGTCACAGTGGACAATGCCAGCTCCAGTTTTTTCACCATTATCGAAGTGTTCACCTATGATTTTCCCGGCTTGCTCTTCAGTGTGGCCGACGCGCTCTATCGCTGCGATCTGAACATCTGGGTTGCTAAAATTGCGACCAAAGCGGACCAGG
>JASFPY010000204.1:0-5136 GCA_050115755.1 Desulfobacteraceae bacterium
GGCCGCAGAGCGAAAAGCGTTGCATCATCACCCCCAGCTCTTCCAAAAGTTCGATATCGCCTGTTTTGCCTTCTCCGTTGCAGATGCGTGTGAGTATTTCCAGCATCTGCTTTAACCCTTCCCGGCAGGGATTGCACTGGCCGCAGGATTCTTCCTTAAGAAAATCGACGAAATACCTGGCGACATCCACCATGCAGGTGTCCTGGTCCATGACAATCATACCGCCGGAACCCATGATGGAGCCGACCTCTGTGAGCTTCTGAAAATCAACAGGCAAATCCAAAAACCGCTCCGGAATGCAACCGCCTGATGGGCCACCGGTCTGAACCGCCTTGAATTTCTTTTTCTTGGGAACGCCGCCGCCGATTTTGTTGACGATTTCCCGCAAGGATATGCCCATAGAGACTTCCACCAGGCCGGTATTCTTTATTTTACCGACCAGGCTGAACACCTTTGTGCCCTTGCTGTGCTCGGTCCCCATTTTTGCATACCAGTTGGCCCCTTTTAAAAGTATCACCGGTACATTGGCATAAGTTTCGACGTTGTTAAGGTTTGAAGGGTTGTTCCGGAATCCTTTCGCTACAGTGTGGACGTATTTGGCGCGGGGTCGGCCGACATTTCCCTCCAGCGAGGCCATCAACGCTGTGGATTCACCGCACACAAAAGCGCCGGCGCCGGTGGAGATTTTGATGTCGAATGAAAAATCGCTGCCGGCAATATTTTCACCGAGCAGGCCGTAGCTTTTAGCCTGTTTGATGGCGCTGACCAGTCTTTTGACCGCCAGGGGATACTCGTTGCGAACGTAAATGAATCCCTGTCGCGAGCCGACTGCCACAGCCGCAATCAACATACCTTCTAAGACCGCATGCGGATCGCCCTCCAGAATGCTGCGGTCCATATAAGCCCCCGGATCCCCCTCGTCTGCGTTGCATATAATGTAACGATCTCCATCATGATTGGCACAGGTCTCCCATTTGATTCCGGTGGGAAACCCGCCGCCGCCCCGGCCTCGCAACCCCGAAGCCTTGACGATGTCGAGAATCTCTGCCGGCTTCATTTCCTTCAGTGCATTCAAAAAAGCGATATATCCTTTGCGGGCAAAATACTCTTCGATGCAATCCGGGTCTATGTAACCGCAGTTGCGCATCGCGACCTTCACCTGGTTGCCGTAAAACGGGATGTCTTCGAGGATTGGAATCCCGTCGATCGGCGCCAGTGAATCAAGGGGATTATCGATATCATTCTCTAACAGGCTGCGGGGGTCTTTCATTTGCCCCAGAATAAGCTTAAGATCGAAATCATTGTTTCGGTATCCCTCGATGACATCTTCGATTTTATTGGCGGTGATTTTTTTGTAGACGATCCGCGGGCCGCCACTCTGCAGAATCTCCACCAGCGGTTCCATTTCACAAAACCCGATACATCCGGTCCGAGAGATATTAACCCCGTTGTTTCCGGGGTACTTTTCGAGTGCGGCGTCAAAAGCAGCCTGCGCACCGGCGGCTATCCCGCAAGATGCCATGCCGATGTTGACTTTAACGGCGTCCGGAGTGTAAAGCTTCCGGCTGTGCTGTTGACCGATCCGCTCCACGTCTTTTACCGACTGAATTTTCATTCTTTAATTTCCCTATTCGTATTGCTTTAGAATTTTACCAATTTTATCCGTTGCGATACGTCCGTGCATATCCTCGTTGATCTTGACCACCGGGCCAAGGCTGCAGCATCCGATGCAGCGCACGGATTCAAGTGTGAAGCGCATATCTTCAGTGGTTTCTCCGTCGCAGATGCTGAGGCTTTCCTGAATCTGATCGAGCACCCTCTCCGCGCCTCTCACATGACAGGCCGTCCCGCGGCAGATAGATATAATGTTTCTGCCCCGCGGCTCCAGGCTGAATGTACTGTAGAATGTCGCCACCCCGTAAATTTTGCTCATGGGAACACCGATCTTGGTTGAAAGATATGCGAGCGTTGGCCCCGGCAAATAATTGAACTTTTTCTGGATGGCCTGAAGGATCATGATCAGGTTTTCTTTGTCATTTCCAAAATCCTCTTCGATCATTCGGTCAAGCTCCATGTAATCGATATCATCGGTATTAACCTGTGCGATAGGCTGTGCAACGCTCATTCGTTTCTCCTCATGGATGTTTGGTGAAGATATATTTCGCTTACGCGGGCGGGCCCGTCAAATCAATTTGTTGGGACACGGGGCAGTTTTCAACGCAGGCCCCGCATCCCGTACACCGATCCTCTCTGATATAACGGGCACGTTTGCGGACTTTCACCTTGAAATTGCCCGGTTCGCCGTCGACGGCTTCCAGGTCTGCGTAAGTGATCAGTTCAATATTTAAGTGCCGGCCGACCTCGACCAGTTTCGGTGAGATAATTCACATGGCACAGTCGTTGGTGGGAAATGTCTTGTCCAGCTGGGACATGACGCCCCCAATGGATGGTGATTTTTCCAACAGGTAGACATAAAATCCGGAATCGGCCAAATCCAGAGCCGATTGCATACCGGCGATTCCGCCACCGACGACCAGTACAGATCCTTTTACATCTTTAGACATGGTTGATTCTCCCTAAAAGACGCTAAGCGCATTTCATAACCGATCGATTACATTTTTGATGTAAGATAGTGTCAGCCATAGAATTAGAATTTATTATAATTTCAAAAGGATAAACAGATTAATGCTAGCAGTGCCGCTTTTGAGCAAAGGTGTGTATATATACGTAATTGGCATTGTTGTCAATAAAATCTGAATTTATTGAGAAAAAAAGCGTCGATCAAAAAAAAACCCGAGCGTTTAGGCGCTCGGGTTTTTTTGGGGGGTTCGGATATATTCTTATGCTGCTAATTGTAAGGCCTTCGCGGTCGCATCGCGAATTTCATCCGGCGTGAAGGGTTTTGCAAGGTAGTCGATGGCGCCGAGTCTTGCAGCTTCGACAGCTGTTTCAATGCTGGCATAGCCTGTGATGATAATGACTTTTGTCTCCGGATGGTGGTCGCGCAATGCCTTGAGAAGCTCAAGACCTCTTACCCCCGGAATTCTGAGATCGAGCAGTACCAGTTTATAGGGACTTGCCTGGATCTTTTCAAGAGCGTCATCTTTGGTGACGGCCTGATCCACGTGATAGCCTTTCTTGGCCAGGATTTTTCGGATGTTATTGTTGACAGCAACTTCATCATCAATCACCAGAATATTTTTGAAAGCAGGTTCTTGCTTTACTTGTTGGTCGGCCGGCGCCTGCAATACCGGTTCTTCCATGATTCGGGCAAACTCATTTTTAAGTTCTTCATAAGGTTTGACGAGAATGTCTTCATGGTGCAAATTTCGAACGTACTCCGGACCGGTAACGGCAGTAACCGCTTCGTAATCGAATGGCTGATCGATACCGATCAGTTTGGAGGCGTCGAATTCTTGATCTTTGCTTTTTTTAGCTGCCTTGCCCTTTTTGGCTTTTTTCTGGGGGCATTCGCTGGTTTTGGTGCCGGCCTTGCAGGTTGCGCCCAATTTTTTAAAAATATCGCATACCATATCGCCTACTTCACAAAAATTTTCCAGCGCTCCGGAAGTCGTAATTTCAACTACTGGAACATCAGAGCGGGTGAGCTGTTCGGTATACGGTTTGCCTGTATGCTCGGCGACTTCATCTCTGTCAAAGGGCATATCAACATCGATGTGTTTTCTTTTTTCAGCCGTCAATTCGCTTACATTTTTCTTGAGTTCCTCATACGGAATAAAGGCCACACCGTCTTGGTGGAGATGATGGACATACTCGGGGCCGGCAATGGAAGCAACTTCCTTATAATTAAATGGCTGATCGATACCGATCAGTTTGGAGGCGTCGAATTCTTGATCTTTGCTTTTTTTAGCTGCCTTGCCCTTTTTGGCTTTTTTCTGGGGGCATTCGCTGGTTTTGGTGCCGGCCTTGCAGGTTGCGCCCAATTTTTTAAAAATATCGCATACCATATCGCCTACTTCGCAGAAATTTTCCAGGCTCTCAGGCATTTTGACTTCGACAACCGGCATATCCGATCGTCCCAGCATCTTGGCATACTCATCACCGGTGTATTTGGCCACCTCATCTGTCTCGAACGGGATATCGATATCAATGATGTCAATTGTCTCTCTTTCTTCCACAGTTGTGGGTGCTTCAGTCAATTTTCCGCTAAGAGCGTTTTCAACCGAGGCTCTTAATTCATCCGGCGTAAAGGGCTTGGGAATATAATCCAGCGCGCCCAGACGAATGGCTTTCAGAGCGGTTTCGGTAGAAGCATACGCGGTCATCATGATGGCTTTTGTCAGCGGCCATTCCTTTTTGGCGAGCTTCAAGAGTTCCAGACCGTTTTGCCCTGGCATGACGATATCCGAGATAAGCAGAGAAAAGCTCTCTTTCGTCATTTTTTCCAGCGCTTCCCGGGCGCTTAAGGCATGGGTAACCTCATAGTTATTCTTGGTCAGAATTTTTTCGACATTGTGACAGATGTGCTTTTCGTCATCGACAACCAGAATTTTAGACCGTGCTTCCATTTTTTGCCTCCGTAACCCGTTTGTTTGAAGTTTGATCGAAATCGCGCTTTCATCGACGATCAACATGCGCGGTTACTTTGCTCTAAGCAGGTTATATGCCACAAAACTCAAGAAATATATAAGCTGTTGTAAAAATTACAAATATTGATTAAATTAAGCGATTTGGACGTCGGGGGGTGTATAAAAAAAATATACGAAGACAAACACGTCAGTTTGGGGGTTGCCGATGAGCGCTGCGGCCAGGTGAAATTCGGGGCCAAGTCGGCTAAAATTATTTTAAGTTTTTGATATCATTATAAAATAATTATAAAAATAAACTGTTATGGAAATTTTAGTCCGATCAGATTCTAATAAGGACCCCTGCAGGCAGGCGGCCAATTGGATGTGTACATAAAAAATATACAGTGAACGTTATTTTTGTACGATGCAAGGTCCCTGGTGGTGTTTTAACGCTGTTAATTATCGCGTGACAGGGTAATGCCATGTTTTTTCATCAGGTTATGAAAATTGCTGCGCTGCATGCCGACGTGTTTGGCAGCACGGGTCACGTTCCAGTCATATTTTTCCAGAGCGTTCAGAATGAAATTTTTTTCAACTTTGCGGATGG
>JASFPY010000205.1:0-5136 GCA_050115755.1 Desulfobacteraceae bacterium
AAAGCAGGAGTGTATATTGCAAGATAGGAGGAGGGTCAAGGAGAAATATACGCATTTATCATGGACAGCGGTGTTCGAAATCAACAGTCATTGATTGCAACTTCGCCTTTGAAGCCATCAACGGTCGCTTCCTGACCTGTTAGAAGCCGGTCAAATGCCGTCCGGGCCAAAGCGACCACTGGGATGGCTGTACCGTAAAAATGCTTGCTAATAATAGGACCGGCCACCAGCAGCGGGTCGGTTTCGATGTTGATAATGGCAGCTGGAGCGGCACCTTGCTTTGCCAGTTCCAGCAGAACCAGGGGAGCGGCAGCCGAACCTTTTCCGTAAGGAAATGCCAGGACTTTACCGGTGATGGATTGATCAAATAATTCGTGACGTGGATCGATAATCATGCCGCTGGTCGGGTCGACGCCACCCCAAAAACTAATGCTTTGCCGGGTGGCTAAGATTTTGCCACAGCCATGGCCGGCAACCAGGGACCTGCATTTTAGGATTGTAGCCATACGGGGCGCCTCCTTACTATTTTTCCAGCCACAGCAGAATCCACGCACTCCCGGATACTCCCGTAAGAAACCTTATAGCCGGCCTGGGAAAAAATATAATTTGCAGCTTTGGCAGAGTTGGTCATCATAGTGCCTGAAGGCTTCAAAGATTGAGGATAGAGTAACAAACAGCCATCGGTATAAACTTCGATACCCGCATCTGCTAATTTATCCAAAATCCCGCTAAGCTTAACCTGCTGCAGTATTTTACGACTGGTAAAAACCGAAAAGGCGATATCTGTGTTTATCTTCTTACCCGCTAAACACTCTGCCAATTCGGTAAATTCCGCAGTTGAGAAATGCGGGCAACCGAACCCAACCCAGTCAAGATGATCATTTTCGGCCGTGCAAAGTAACGCTTCGGATTTTCTTAGCGCATCGGGGCTGACCGTAATGGTTTGTATGGTTGTGTCTTTTTTTAAACAGGCTTCCAAGGTCGGCGCTTCTGGCGTAATACCGACCATATGAAAAAGTGCCGTGGCGCCTGACGAGGCAGTGGCAGCACCAAAGCCCTTCAAATCATCCATTGATATGCGTTTGGGTAAGCCGGAAATTGCAACGACCTGATTGCCGCATTGTTTGCCAATATAATATCCCAGTAGCGGATAAAAGGTTGGGTCGGTATAAGCTTCTGCCGGAAAATCATCAAGCTTGGCGTGAATAGCGGCCAAACGGTTTTCGTCCAAGTAGAGTCCTGTTTTCGGAGCACGCCCGGTCAAGGCACAACAGATATCCACCAGATCACCGGTGCGATTGGTCCGGGCACCCAGAACAGAATTGACAAAAACGATGGCGTTGGATTCCGACCACGCGACCCGGGTGCCGGGCTTCGGCATAATCCCATCCTGATAGGGCGCGCATGTCCAGGAGGGAATAGCTCCCATGGCAAGATGTGCTTTTTCCAGACGCTTTATTTTAGCTGCGAGTTTTGCAGAGACGCCGTATGACTGGCAGCGCTCAATATCAAATGAGGTATTGTTCATGGAAGTGGGCACGGCCACTTGCCCCCCCAGTGCGGCAAGATGTTCAACGAACTCCAGCCCCGCATCACCCAGATAAAAACCGCTATCCGTGTGCACATGTGCGATTTCAACCATTTCCGGTGCGCCGACGGCTTCACCCAATTCCACCAGGATTGACATGGCCATGCTTGCCGCTTTACCCTGATGACCGGCCCCCATTTTCTTTTCGTCGTCAGTGAGATACAATTGTACCTCCTTTCATACCGTGTCCCGGCGCCGCAACATATTGAATCGCCTTGTGAATGGCAGAGTGGTAGGTATCACCCATCCGCGCTTTTTTATCCGAACCGATCTCAAAAACAGTTGACCAAGGCTTTAAATTTGTAGCAATAGATCAGCCGACTAACGAGCGAGCGAGGTCAAAAGCGTTTTTCTTGACACCTTCTGATAACGCATCAGGTGCGCTGCATTCACCCACGTACAATTCGCCGGATTTTCTGGCTAAATAATAGTCCACAATTCGATCAAAGGCTGTAAACAGGCCTTCAGCATTTTCCTCATAGGGGTCCGCACCGGTGATTAGCAGGCCGAGGCGTTTACTTTTCAATAAGGAAGTATGTCCCGGTTTGTGGTAATTGGTAACCAGGGAGTAGCCCCGGTCGATAAGCGATTTGATCTGGGCCGGAAAGCCCCAGAAATAGATCGGCGATGCGAACAGGACCGCCTCGGATGCGATCATTTGTTCGAAGATATCGATCGCGTCGTCATTTTGGACACAGGCAATTTCGGCGGGATTCTCCCGGCATTTGGCGCACCCCAGACAGCCCCCGATGGATTTGTTGTTGAGGTAGATGCGCTCCACATGATGGCCCATTGAGTTGAGTTCTTCCTCCACCCATCCCAGCACAGTAGCGGTATTTCCCTTCTTCCTGGCGCTGCCTAAAAGCGTGGTGATTTGCATTGTCGATCCTCCTAATTGGTATTCTCAATAATTTTGTGATTCTTCATGCCTGGAACGCTTCTGATGTGCTAATGAATCACGATTTAGGGTCATGGCCCTCCGAAACGCGCACGGATATACCATAACCGCAACGTATTTACTTCGACCAGCTTTACGCTTACCAAATCCGGCTGCTGATGGATAATATAACCGTAAAGCTGGTTGTCGGGTCCCCATATCTCTCGGATTCCGGTCATGGCGTAATTGGCCCAAACCGGACTGATATTGCCTTGGCTCGTCGTATTTGCTTTGACAATTTCTGTCCACGTTTCCTGATCCTTAACCGTACTCCAATTGCTGCCGACCAATATTTTTTTGTTGTCATTTTTCGGATCGAAAACGATGACAGCTGATTTAAGCCAGATATGGTATTGCGACCAGTTGTCGATCAGTTCCTGCTGGGTGGCCTTTGAATCCGCTGTTGATAACTTTTTCAGCGTCCCATAGGTTTCCGAGCACCCCATGATAAAGGGAAACAACAGGATTATTATTCCGGCAAATTTTTTAGGGGTCAAAAGTTGCTCCTTTGGCTTTTATTGTCTTTGTGATCAATGGTATCAGCTATCTCTTTAATATTCCTAAAACATTCGGCAGGGGCCAAGAAATCGAGCCTTCATTGGCGTTATTTGAGCCTGTTTCATAACTTCCGGTAAGCTCCAATTCTTGATCGCCTGTGATTAAGTATAGCTGGGCCTGGGGGCCGCCCTCGGTATACATGGCCCGTGAGATATTGAGAGGCAGTTTTTTAAGGATATTAATCAGATCATACGTACTGTACAGAGCGCGCACGTGAATAAATAAAACCTTATCTTGGTCGTCGACCCCGATGGCAGATGTGCTCCAACGACGCGCCTGAGGCTTCCAGACATTTTTTCCCGTGCATGATATCATGCGTATGCTCTGTACCAGGGTCCCGTACTTTTGCTTCCAGAATGGAAAATCATCGCACTGGCGGTCAATAATTTTAACCCGTGGGACAGCGGCGTCCTGCCGATCAAATGCCAGGATGGTCATATCTTTTGACAGCCGGGGATTATTGGTGTGGACTTTGGTGCGCATCAGTGACACGCTGGTTTTATAATCGGTCTGATACATGCTGGGATTGATGGCGGCCACCAGCCCGTTTTGCTGGCACCATTGTTTGGGTGTCAGCGGCTTGCCGTTTTCAATCGCGGACGCATTCAGCAGTTTCAATTGATAATATTTGGGATCGATTCGCAGCACCCGCACCAGTGAATCCCCGCCTGCAGCCGCTGTCGGTGCCGCAAATACCCCGAGTTCAAGACCTTTGTAAAGCTGCTGCCAGCCGGGCTGCGAGCTGGTTTCTGGCACCGGGCGCTTTTTTCCGGCTTCACCCGTGGTTGCTGAGACAGATAGAACGAGCAGAATGGCAACGGATTTTAAGGCGATTTTCATATTGAATACCAGGTCGAGTCTTCTTTGGCTCCAGATAAGTGGCGCGTTTACCGAATCCAGGTCGTGTGTCGTCCCAGAAATAATTTACAAAATTAGCGCCAACCATGTCATTTCCTGAAAGGCGCCATGAATTTCAAGGTGCCTGAGACCCGGTATTTTGTAATTATTTCTGGGTCACATTTCAGCAGCCGCAGCCGCAATCGCAGTCATGATGATGGGACGCTGTTTCTGCCAGTGCTTTAATGATTTCGGTATTTTCGGGTTGCTCAATTTTTAATATTTTTACTTTCAGATGAAGCGTGTTGTGCTTTTCAAAAAGATTCATAATTGGCGGCTGCAGGTGTTCAAATAGCGGGTACAGTCCTTTCTTTTCTACCGGAATTACAATCTCTTCACCGACAGCCTTATTGACCAATTGATATTCAAAGGGGCACATGCCGCCGGGGGCGATTCCAAAGATGAATCCAAATTCAGAGGCAGACGGAGTAAGATCCATATGGTCGGCGGTTGTGCCGGCTTCCAGCCGGAGGGTTACTTTTTTTAGATTTTCTATTTTTTTCATTATTCCAGATGCTTGGGCGGTTTGCCGATTTTATCCCCCAGGGCTCTTTCGCGGTTTTTAACGATCTGGCTGCAAATTTCAGAAATGGCATTTTTAATCCACATCGATGTCTGGGAGTCTTCTGTATAATTGGCTTCGCCGAATGATTGCACACGTTTTTGTTTTTGCAGGTTATTCACCTGGGAAAATTCCCTGCTGGAGCCGGGCTGATAAACAGCAAAGGTTCTGCCACCGAATCGGTTGATTAATGAGAATACCGGTATATCGCTGGGGCCGTCGGCAATATAAATCATGTTCTGGAATGGTATTCTTCGGTCGGCGTCCGGTATCATTGCATTTACCTCAATACCCGGGATTTTGTTGCTGCCCTTGTTGATTTCAAAGACCGCGCGGGTCTTGGTGGTGTTATCAAGGGCGTACGCAATCTGAGAGATTACTCTAGACTTTCGCGATGCTGCCTCCCTGCCGGTATCCAGATAGCCAGCAGGGGGGGGATCTTCGATAAATTCACATCCCCAGACACCGTCGACATACGGTGCAATCTTGCTACCCAGTATCATCTGCCGCAGCCCCGTTGATACAATATAGTGTTCCACCTGGATTTCATGCTGTGCATATTCCGGGTTGACGGCCACAACGTGTTTAATTTTT
>JASFPY010000206.1:0-5134 GCA_050115755.1 Desulfobacteraceae bacterium
CGGGAGCTGCGAAGACGATCGAATTTTCAAATTAACCTCATCCGCAGTTCCAACGACGGCATCATCGCCACTGACAAAAATCTAAAGATCGTTATTTATAACCCCATCGCTAAGGAGATTTTCGGATATCCCCCCGCTGAAACGATTGATAAAATGCAGATAACCGATTTATTTCCGGCCGATCTGGCAGGTGAGCTGCAGGGGGCGCTCAAAGCGGAAGAACATATTAAAAAACTGCAGTGGAGAGAAACGACCATCATCTCCAAAACAGGGGAAAACATCCCGGTTCGATTTTCAAGCACCATTTTACAGGAAAATGAAAAACCGATGGGCACGGTTACGTTTTTCCAGGATTTAAGGGAAATCAAGCGCCTGGAAAAAGAGCTGCTCAAATCCGAGCGTCTGGCCGCCATTGGCCAAACGGTTGCGGGGCTGGCGCACGGGATAAAAAATATCTTGCACGGGCTCAAAGGCGGCAGCTACCTGGTGGATATCGGCATCCAAAAAGATGACTCTGAAAAGCTTAAAAAAGGCTGGGATATGATCAAGCGCAACATCGGCCGCACCTCAAATCTCGTGATGGATCTGCTGTCCTACTCCAAAGAGCGCCAGCCGGAATTCGGAGTCTGTTCGCCCAACCAAATCGCTGATGATGTTTGCGCACTGCTGCAGGATAAGGCTCGCGAACATAATGTTAAGCTCGTCAAGGATTTTGACGATTCGATCGGTGAAGTTTCAATGGACGCGGATAGCCTGCATGAAGTCCTTTTAAATCTGATGTCCAATGCCGTGGATGCCTGCCTGTTTGACGAAGACACCAGTAAAAATTTTCAGGTTGACTTGAAAACCGTTTTTGAAAAGGATAACCTTATCAGGTTCGAGGTCAGCGACAACGGCGTCGGCATGGACGATGAGGTTATCAAGAAGCTTTTTACTTCATTTTTCAGCACCAAGGGACACCGTGGCACCGGTCTGGGGTTGATGGTCACCCGCAAGCTGATTGAAGAGCACAGCGGAACCATAGATGTAAAGTCCGAACCCGGCAAAGGCACGACGGTTATTGTTCGAATGCCCTGTCAGCAAACGAACCCTTGAACCTATAAACCCTGAACCTTGCAACCTGCATACCAAGGAGGAACCCTATTATGAGTAAAAAAGTTTTGGTCGTCGATGATGATCCGGATGTGCGGTTGTTTAGCGTAACCGTTTTGGAAGAAAATGGGTATACACCGCTGGAGGCCGAAGACGGTGAAAGCGGCCTCAAGATGATCAAAGCAGAAAAACCGGATCTGGTTATCCTTGATGTTTTAATGCCGCGCCAGAGCGGGGTGCGATTGTACCGTGAGCTAAAGACGTCAAAGGCGCTAAAAGACGTTAAGATCATTATCCTTTCGGGAATTGCCAAAAAGACGTTTCTGCGATCCCAGAAGGCATTAACCGAATTTGGCGGTGCAGAAATACCGGAGCCGGAGATCTATCTGGAAAAGCCGGTCGAGCCCGAAGAGCTGGCTGAAGTGATCAAAAACGTACTGGGCTGAAGTTTTTTTTGACAATCCGAACAAGAGGTGTCGATCGCATGGAGATTAGAAAGCTGCTTTTTGTGACCAAATTTGAAGAACTGGGCTTCGACGCGCTCCGATCGTTGCTGACTTTGAGAAAAAGCGCCCTGGAGCATGTTGTTTTTGTGAATGTCATCGAAAGGGATCGGGTGGCCTTGCGCAGAGGAAAGGGCTACCAGAAAGACGAAGAGATCCGTCTGCGGGAGGCGGCCAATATCCGGTTTATTGACTGGGCTGAAACGCTTTTTGAACAGGGCATGGAGGTTGGCTGCCATATTGTGGTCGGCGGGTTGGTTCCTGAGGTCATCAAAGCCGCGCAGAAGGAAAGCGCCGATCTGATTGTTATCGGGCGTTCACACAAAGGGGTTCTTGAGCATCTGTACTCGGGATCGGATGTGACCGAACTGCTGCGCCGGGCATGGACGCCGGTACTTGTTTACAAACATCTGTCGGAGACGACCATTTCAGTAGAAGAACCATTTGAACGACCCCTGCTGGCAATTGACTGGTCACCCGGCAGCCTGCGGGCTGTCGAGTATATAAAAATTTTAGCCAACACCGTGCAGGAGGTCCATCTGGTCCACGTGGCCGATGAGAAGGAACTAAAAGGCTCTTCGGCCATGGCGATTCAAAAAACGCGCAAGGAAGCACGCAAAAAGCTGGAAGAAATCTGTAAACGTTTTGAGGCTGCCGGGATCAAGGCCAGAGAGCATCTTTACATTGGCGACCCGGACGAAGAAATTGAAAAGGCGGCCAGAGACTGTCAGGCAACATTGATTGTTTTAGGCTCGTCAGCAAAGGCCGCCTGGGTTGAAAGATTCATCGGAAGCACGCCCCGCAAAATTGCCGAAGAATCCATTTATCCGGCCCTGCTGATTCCACCTGAAAAAGCGGAGGAATAACAAGGTGGTAATTCCAATAAATGAAGAGGCAAGACGGACCCTAGCTTACGAACAATAATGTCTTTAGCTGGAACAATGGAATAGTGGAATGATGGAATATTGGTTTGCTGAAGGATATCAACCATTTTAATTATTGTAATAGAATCATCAACGTGCTGTTCCAACCCCATTATTCCAGTATTCCCATATTCCAACATTCCAAAAAGTATCGACTAGGAGGACTTTATGGCTGTTATCACCATTTCCAGACAATACGGCGCCGGAGGCAAGACGCTTGGGAAAATGATAGCCGAAAAACTGGGTTATGAATTTGCCGACAGCGAAATTATGGCCAGGGTTGCGGAAATGGCCAACGTTTCCACCCACTGGGTTGAAACGGTAGAAAAAGAAGCCGGCGGCAAACTTTCACGATTTGTTTCCAGAATGGTTTCCAAACCGCTGGTTGACCGGATCTTGAAAGATGAGCGCGGCTATATTGACGAAAAAATATATCTGGACTACCTGGTCCTGATCATTGCCCAGATTGCTGACGAAGGTGATGTGGTCATTTTGGGCCGGGGGAGTCAGTATATCTTAAATGACCATCCCGATGCTTTTCACATCCTGATGATCGATGAGTTCGATAACCGGGTGCTTTTTCTGAAAAAAAATTATGAACTATCTGAAAGCCGTGCAGCCAAAGTTGTCAGAGGTGAGGATAAACGGCGGAGAGCGCTTTATCAAAAACTCGGCAAAACCGACTATGATGATCCCTTCCTTTATCACCTGGTGCTCAACATGAGCAAACTCAGCCTGGAGGAAGCCAAAAAAATGGTGTGCAATTCGGTTCGGTCTTCGATCTGAACCTGGATGAGAAAGGCCATAAATCCCTCCCATTTTGATGATCAGGCAAGATATCCAACAGCAAACCGGATCTGAGGTTTGCTCAGGCAACGGCTTCTACTATTTTGACGATGTCTGATGAAAGATTTTCTTCGGTTTTGATTTGCCAGCCGGCCTGCCTGATATTATCGATGGTTTTACGATTGATATTCGCACCCATCATTCTTACAATCATGGGATTCAGGGTATCAAATAGAAAGCCCAGAGCCGCGTTGCCTGGCCGCATGTGTTCAAGCAGCAGCAGCCTTCCTTCCGGTTTGCAAACGCGTTTAAGCTCTCGCAAACCCATCACCGGATCCGTAACAGAGCAAAATACAAAGGTGGCAAACACGGTATCAAATGAATGATCCGTAAAATCCAGGTGCTGGACATCCATTTCTTGCAGGTCGACTTGCCGATTCAATTTATGCGCCCGTTTATGTGCTCTTGTAAGCATTCGGGGGCTGAGATCAATAGCGGTTATACGCACATCTTGTGGATAATAAATTAAATTCTTACCGGTTCCAACGCCCGCTTCCAGAGCCGTCGGGCCGGTAATTCGACCGGCGAGGCGTTTGCGCCACGAAGCAAAACGCAGGCCTTCCACGGGGGCTTCCATTAAATCATAGAGAAAAGCAATCCGGTTATATCGCCTGCGGGTAAGATCAGAGGAGGAAGCTACATTTTTCATATATAGCCGCCTTTCAATGGCTGCTGGAAAAAATAATTCTAAACCTGCAGCCGGCCGCAAAGTTGCAGCGTGGGAATCCCGAAAAGAGGATAATTACGATCCACATTGCCGATACCGAGTCCCAGCTTGTTGTTGCTGCAAAATAGCTGGGGGGCATCGAAGAAATCATTGTAACCGTAAGGCGCAACATCATAATCTGCCAGCGCCATAAAAGGAATTTTGCGTTCGTTCATCAAATCTGCGAAATGAGGGTGGGTGATTGCCAAAAACTGAAATCCTTCAGGGCCCCATCCGGTTTCGGTGGTCAGGGATTTGCGGACCTGTGAGACGGTCATTGCCTTGGATTTCTCCTCGGCGCGTATTTTCGCATAATAAAATCCTTGCGGGCGGGCTGATGAATCCGGACGCAGGCGGATATCCTGTGATTTCCGGAAGTCGACATATTCACATTGCCATGTTGTTCGTTGTTTGAGGGCATACTCCCAGGCGAGCTTGCCGGAAAGCACCGCATCGGAATTGCCACGACCGTCATCGCCAAACCCATAGAATAGCGCGAGTCCAATAAATCCATGCGCTCGACCGGTATCCGTCAACGGCGGGACCGAGGATGCTTCAAGACGCTCAAATTCATCATTGCCGATGTTCCAACCCATTTTCCGGTCAGCCCGACGCCATTTTTTTGTCTGTTCTTTGATGGAAAGAATTTTGGGTTTTGGGTCTTGTGCACGCGCTTTTAAAAATAGGTTGTGAACAAAACGAAAAAGTGACATGTTTAGATCACCTCCTTTTGCCCCATTTCTTAATTAACAAGTGTATTTTTCCTCATTTCTGATAGAGGGAATTGCTGGAATAGAATTTTCACCAACTATCACCGTTTACCTGCTCCCGCTCTCCGTATAGTTCTTCGGGTGTCATTGTCCAAAATGGTCGGCCATCTTTTGTCAGGCGGACTTTTAATTCAAAATAGTCTCCCTTCTTTATTTTGGAGGCCATAAATATATTTTTGCCGTCGATGGTGGCGGGAACCCCTCTGATCTTAACCCTGTCCCCTTTCTTAAGACCGATTTCATCCGGTTGGACGAACCACGTCGGGCAAATTTGAACCTCGATGATGTGACCGT
>JASFPY010000207.1:0-5133 GCA_050115755.1 Desulfobacteraceae bacterium
TTTTAATCGCTTTTTTTGTGGAAAAAGACAGTAGGTGTCCGAGCATGCCTGGTATTCGATCTCTAATTCCAGTTCAATGAGCCCCGGTTTTATCTGCTCATCCAATTTTGTCGGCAGGTAAATGATGGTCCGGCCTTTAAACGACATCAGCGCGTCGCGGGCATAATCGACTTTAACCGGTATGGCCTGCGGGAATCGGGCGGTCTCAATGGTAAGGTTTTCGGTAGCGGCGACAACCTGAACTTTGGTGGGATAGGGTTTGAGATCTTCAAAAGGCCGAATCTGGCGGGCATCGGCATTGATGTGATAACCTTCTTTGATATCGACAACGATGGCGAGTATGGCTTGATCCCCCGGGCGTGCGAGATTCACCGACCAGGCCGTTTGGATGCGGACCGGATCCTCCGACGCTTGAGCTTCTGGCATCGGGCTGCTTTGCATTATTATGGATAAAATAAGCAGATGGATTGATAAAGCGACATGGCCCCGTATTTTTTTGCCTGTTCTAAAATTCACAGCCGGTTGACTTGAAATGGTTTTTTAATTCGTTGATTGAATTTATTCGCCTTCGCCTGAATACCCTGCAGCTGGCTGCAGGGATGAAAGGCAAGGCGAACCGCGCCGTAGCTCCCCTGAGCGAAGGCGGGTCAGGCTACGGCGCAATTCCGCTTTGATACCCCGCAGCTTGCTGCGGGGAGCTTCATTAACGTTTTTAGGAAGTGATGAAATCGGTTTTTTTTAATTCTTTTAATTCTAAAACAAGTCTTGAATATTTTCAAATACATTAAAACCTGATTTATGCTGGAGATGGACCACGCTGCCCACCTGGTTGCGCCGGGACCATTAAATTACAACATTTTTTGCATTCATATGCGGTTAATGTCCCGCTTACCGCCTTGACATTCGAAGGTGGTTGTTTTAAGAACCCAAAAATTTGAAAACTTTTATTTTGCTTATTTATTTAATATCAGTTAAATTAAAAAGTTATGCTTTAGATAAAATTTTCATTTTCCAGCCGCAAAAAATTTTCGAAATCCGATTAAGGAGTTCAATATGGAAAAATATTTATTTACGTCTGAATCCGTGACTGAAGGGCATCCGGATAAAGTCGCCGATGCGATATCGGATTCAATCCTGGACGCGATCATCGGTCAGGATAAGAACTGCCGCGTTGCCTGCGAAACCCTCGTTACGACCGGGCTCGCCTTTATATCCGGTGAAATTACAACCGAATGTTATGTTGATATGCCTCAAATCGTGCGGGATACGATCCGCGACATCGGGTATTGTTCTTCCCAGATGGGCTTTGATTGCCAGACTTGTTCGGTGATTACCAGCATTGATCATCAATCTCCAGACATTGCCCAGGGGGTTAACATCGGCCAAGGGTTGTTTAAAGATCAGGGCGCCGGGGATCAGGGCCTGATGTTTGGTTTCGCCACCGATGAAACGCCCGAATTGATGCCGATGCCGATTACCTATGCGCATAAACTGTGCAGCCGGCTGACCCAGGTTCGAAAAAATGGTGCGCTGGATTTTTTAAGGCCTGACGGCAAATCCCAGGTAACCGTTGAATATGAAAACGGGACTCCCAAACGGTTGGATACGGTGGTGATATCAGCCCAGCATAAGCCGGATGTGAGCTATGATGATCTGAAGGAATCGATCATTGAAGAGGTGATAAAAAAAGTGATTCCTAAAAACCTGACCGACGGTGATACGCGCTATTTTATCAATCCCACCGGTCGATTTGTGATCGGTGGCCCGATGGGAGACTGCGGCCTGACCGGGCGTAAAATCATTGTGGATACTTACGGCGGCCAGGGCAGTCACGGCGGTGGCTGCTTTTCCGGTAAAGATCCATCCAAGGTCGATCGCAGCGCTTCTTATATGGCAAGGCATATTGCCAAAAATATCGTTGCGGCCGGTCTGTCAAAAAAATGTGAAATCCAGATCGCTTATGCCATAGGGGTGGCACAACCCGTATCGGTAATGGTTGATTTGATGGGCACCGGTGTGGCGCCTAAAAAAAAGGTCGAGGAACTGGTCACCGAAGTGTTTGATTTGAGACCGGCGGCAATTATCGAATATCTGGATTTGTTGCGCCCGATCTATCGCAAAACATCCGCCTATGGTCATTTTGGCCGCAACGAACCGGAATTTTCATGGGAAAATACGGATAAAGCCGAGGTTCTGCGAGAAAAAGCAGGCCTGTAAAATCATTAAGGAGAGATATTGCTGATGAATTATGATGTTAAGGATGTCAAATATGCAAAAGACGGTGCCCTGCGGATTGAATGGGCCAATCAGAACATGCCGGTATTAAACCGTATCCGGATACGGTTTGAAAAAGAAAAACCATTGAAAGGGATACGCCTGGGCGCGTGTCTGCATGTCACCACTGAGACCGCATCCCTGATGCAGACGCTCAAATCCGGGGGGGCCAGAGTCGCGTTGTGTGCTTCGAATCCGCTCAGCACCCAGGATGATGTGGCCGCCTCCCTTGTGAAACATGACAAAATTCAGGTTTTTGCGATCAAAGGCGAAAACAACCGGACCTATTATCAGCACATAAATGCCGTGCTGGATATCAAGCCTCAATTCACCATGGATGATGGAGCGGATCTGGTGTCCACCCTGCATTCCGAGCGCAGGGAGCTTTTGTCCGGTGTTCGGGGGGGTACCGAAGAGACAACAACCGGTATCATCCGGCTCAGGAGCATGGCAGCCGACGGTGTTTTGCAGTATCCTATCATTGCGGTCAATGACGCCAGCACAAAGCATTTTTTTGATAATCGTTATGGCACCGGACAGAGCACGGTTGACGGCATTGTGCGTGCAACCAACCGCCTGCTGGCCGGCACAAAGTTTGTGGTTTGCGGCTATGGATGGTGCGGACGCGGTGTTGCCATGAGAGCCCATGGCATGGGGGCGAATGTGATTGTCACCGAAGTTGATCCATTGCCGGCCCTTGAAGCGGTTATGGACGGATTTGCCGTCATGCCGATCAAAAAAGCCGCCCGGATCGGCGATTTTTTCTGCACGCTTACCGGTAATATTAATGTCATCCGCCAGGATCATTTTTTGCTCATGAAAGATGGGGCGATTGTAGCCAACTCCGGTCATTTTAACGTCGAATTAGACCTGGGGGGTCTGGAACATATCGCAAAATCACGCCGCGTGATGCGACCGTTTGTGGAGGAATTTACGCTGCAAAACGGACGTCGCATCAATGTGCTGGGAGAGGGCCGCCTGATCAATCTGGCGGCTGCGGAAGGCCATCCCTCCAGCGTTATGGATATGAGCTTTGCCAACCAGGCGCTCAGCATCGAGTTTATGGTGAAAAATAAAAACCCTCTGGCGAAACAGGTTTACCCGGTACCGGAAAAAATTGACAGGCAAATTGCCAAAGAAAAACTGGCTGCCATGGGAACCCGGATCGATCGGCTGACCCCGGAGCAAAAGAAGTATCAGGCGTCCTGGGATATCGGCACTTGATGTGCATAGGGCATGGTGCATGGGGTAAAGCGCAAAACGTTCCTTACAAACTCGGAGCTTCTGTTTTGCCTTGTCGGCGTCTGAATAAGAATAGCATCTTGATCGGTATATCGAATCAATAAAAAAGGCTGTGCGAAACGTGAACCTCGCTCAGCCCTTTCATTTTCTATCACGAATTTTACGCCATGCGCCATGCGACTAAGGGGCGGAGAGGAGGATAACCACGCGAGACTCCTTGAGGAATTGCAGATGTTGCGAAGCGCTTTTGAGTTTCGAAGCATCCGCATTGCTGATGACGATATCAGATCGACTGGGCCAATCGGTCCGGAGAGCCTTTACCGTCAAGGGGTGGTCGGAAATACGTGAATCGGATTTAGCTGACGCCATATCGGTGTAATATGCGGCCATTCCATACTGTACAGCAAATTCTCGACTCACAAAGGCCGGTCCGAATACTTCTTCCAGGTTTTCGTCCAGTATTTTAACGACCAGGGCAGGATGCAGTTCGATGCTCCTGGCATCAACCAGCAAGCCGGTGTATGCTTCGGATACCGAATCTGAACCCATACCGGCGGGATTCGCCTCCTTTTTGATCTGTTTAATGCCTTCTATCTGACAAATTTCCTCGGGCAAAATTAGCTGGGTAAACCCGCATCGCAAATTCATCTGTAAATGAACCTCAACGGATCCATCCGACATATATTTTCGAAATTTTTCGTTTTCCGTAGCATTATAGACCATATCTTTGATTTGAATCATGATTGTTTTGTTTTTAGCGGCCATGTTGCCGACACTGCGCTTTGAATCAATTTTAATTCGCTTTACCGTTTCGAGCAGTTTTATCCTGGCGTCATTTTTCGCCTCTGATAATGCTTTCGGGCTGTTGGGGGGTGTTTTTTCGATTCCTTTTTTTATGGGCGTGCTGATCCCTCTGGTCTGAACAACGCCCCTGGCCCAGTCAATTGTGCCGGTGTCCTTTTTTTCAATCAGCCCACCCGCATCAGCCCAAGTCACTGCTGTACAAACGAGGCATAAAAGCGCTGTTGCAACAAACAATATGATTTTCTTATTGGTCATTAGTTTGAATGATTCTGTTCGAAAATCAGGCGCGGCCGCCACTCCACTTGAGCTTATTTTTGAGAATATCAAAATATTGCCGCTCCGGCAGTGTAATCAAATGGATTGGATGGGGCCCTTTTTGAATCACAATTTCATCCTGGTCATTTATTTCAAGCCCTTTTTGTCCGTCGAAGGTCAGGACTATATCGGAAGCACCTTTAGCCAGCCTGATTTTGATGTTCGCTGATTCCGGAACAATTAAGGGCCGATTTGTCAGGGTAAAGGGGCAAATCGGGGTTAATATGATTCCGGGTACCGCCGGATGGATGACCGGACCACCGGCGGCCAGTGAATAGGCGGTCGAGCCCGTGGGCGTTGCCACGATTAGCCCGTCGGCGCTGTAAGTGGTCAGATAAAGATCATTGATATAGGTTTCAATATGGGCCAGCCTCGCCAGTGCACCTCGGTTGATGACCACATCATTGAGAACGGTTTCCTGTGCCAGGGCCTTGTTTCGGCGGCTCACCCTGACAGAAAGCCGCATTCTCGGCCTCAGGATAAAATCACCTTTCAAAA
>JASFPY010000208.1:0-5126 GCA_050115755.1 Desulfobacteraceae bacterium
GTCGATATTTTTTTGGGGTATCGCATAATGGAAGGCCACCCGCTGCCCCATGGGTTCGTGAAAGAAAGACAGCAGGAAGTCGATGAACTGATCAACAGTGATGACCGTTATCCGCTGGAAAAAATGGCTGCCAGAATCGCCGCCGAGCATCCGGGTATTAAGATCGGTATGCTGGCGCGGGACTGCAATACGCGTGCCGTGAACGTTTTATCTATCTGGAACCAGCTGGATCCTGAACAGATCGAAACCGTTGACATCAATTGTTGTCCTTCCAATCTCAAAGACGGGGCGCAGTGTTCCTATTTAAAATCGCCCAAAAGCGGTTTTCATAAAAAACAGGTTGGTATCGATAATCAGTATGATCCGGAAGATTTCGAGAACTACGATCAACCGGAGCGTTTTACGCGCTGGATGAACGAATTCCAGAAGTGTATTAAGTGTTATGGTTGCCGCAATATCTGCCCGGTTTGTTTTTGCAAGGAATGCAGTCTGGAGCACGCCGATCTCATCAAAACCGGAGATCTGCCGCCGGAGGTTCCGATCTTTCATCTGGTCAGGGCGGTTCATATGGCCGGCCGTTGCATTGACTGCGGGTTGTGCGAAGAGGCCTGTCCGGTCGATATTCCACTGCGCTTGCTATACCGGAAGGTCAATCAAATCGTTTCCGATATTTTTGATTACCGGCCCGGTTCGAGCCCGCAGCAATCGCCTTTGAGCGTTCTGGGAGAAACAGCGCTGCCGGAACCCGAGCCGCTAAAAGCCGCGGAAGGTTGAATGGCAAACAGTCCATTTTAGAAAGAATAATTTAATCAAGCATCCACGAAAACCCTAAATAGGGTCCGCATGAATTATTTTTCACTAATTTTTTTTCGTGTTTTTTGACTTTCGTGCTTTCGTGGTGAAATCTTTTCTCAACTTCACAAGGAGTTCAAAATATGGAAGTCAAATGTGTCCCCTCGGTATGTTCTTATTGCGGAACCGGTTGCGGCGTGTTGTTTGAAGTCATCGACGGAAAAGTGGTTGGTACCCTGCCGTTAAAAACCCATCCGGTTAATGAAGGCAAGTTATGCATCAAGGGCTGGAATCTGCATGAACATGTCAACAGCTTTATGCGTCTAAAGGCACCGCTGATCAAGACCGGCGGGCGATTTCGTCGCGCTTCCTGGGATGAGACCATCCAGTTTACCGCCGACCGGCTAAAGGAAGTTATTGCAAAACACGGACCTGACAGCGTCGGGGTACTGGTATCGGCCAAAATCACCAACGAGGAAAATTATATTGCCCAGAAGTTTGCCCGAGCCGTCATCGGCACCAACAACGTAGACCACTGCGCCCGTCTCTGACATTCCTCGACGGTGGCCGGTCTGGCCGCCGCATTCGGCAGCGGTGCCATGACAAATGCGATCGCCGAAATCGAAGACGCCGGCTGTATCATTGTCATCGGCTCCAATACCACGGCCTGTCACCCCCTGGTGGCCCGGCGGATCCTGCGCGCCAAAGACAGGGGCGCAAAGCTCATCGTTGCAGATCCGCGCAATATCCATCTGGCGCGCTTTGCCGATGTTGCTGTAAATCACAGACTTGGCAGTGACGTGGCTCTGCTAAACGGCATGATGCATATCATTATTGACAATAACTGGCATGACCGGGAATACATTTCTCAGAGAACCGAAGGCTTTGACGAATTCAAAACGATGGTTGAGAATTACACGCCGGAGCGGGTCCAGGAGATTACCGGTGTTCAGGTATCGGATCTGGAGCGCATGGCGCGGCTTTATGCCAACAACCCTCCGGCCAGTTTGCTTTATGCCATGGGCATCACCCAGCACACCAGCGGGGTCGATAATGTCAAATCCTGCTGCAATCTGGCGCTGCTTTGCGGCAATGTGGGTGTGCACGGCGGAGGCGTCAACCCGCTAAGAGGGCAGAACAATGTTCAGGGCGCCTGCGATATGGGCGGGTTGCCCAATGTTTTCCCGGGATACCAGCCGGTCAATGACGACAGCATCCGCCAAAAATTTGCAACGGCCTGGGGAACGGAACTGCCCGAGCGTGCCGGTTATACGGTGACCGAAATGGTTCAAATGATGATCGAAGGTGATTTAAAAGCCTTGTATGTGATTGGAGAAAATCCCAAACTCAGTGATGCGGATCGCAATCATTTAAACAAGGCGCTGGCCAAGCTGGATTTTCTGGTGGTCCAGGGTCTCTTTTTGTCCGAGACCGCCCAGGTTGCAGATGTTGTTCTGGCAGCTGCCTCGGTGGCCGAAAAAGAGGGCACCTTTACCAATACGGAGCGGCGGTGCCTGCGTATTCATAAAGCCATCGAGCCCATCGCCGATACCTTGCCCGACTGGCGCATTGTTGCCAGGCTTTCCAATGCCATGGGCTATCAGATGGATTACGCCGGTGTTGAAGACATATTTAATGAAATGGCAAGCCTGACGCCCAAGAGCTACGGCGGTATGTCCTATGAGCGCCTGGGCATTGACGGCCTGCAATGGCCGTGTCCCAACCCCGATCATCCGGGGACACCCTACCTGCACAAAGATGAATTTGCCCGGGGAAAAGGTCAATTTCACGCCATTGCGTATCGCGATCCGGCCGAGCTCCCCGATGAACAATATCCGTTCTATCTGACGACCGGCCGGATGTTTGCCCATTTTCATACCGGCACCATGACCCGGATTTCGGATCACCTCGATACCGAACAAAAGACCGGCTACGTGGAGATTAATCCCCTGGACGCTGAAGAATTGGCAATCAAAGAGGGCGAGATGGTCAGCCTCACATCGCGACGGGGCCGCATTGAAGCGCCTGCCAAACTCAGTACCACCGTTGGCCCGGGTGTGCTCTTTGTTCCCATTCATTTTGGGGAAAATCCGGCCAATATGTTGACCAATCCCGCCTGTGACCCGGTTGCCAAGATTCCCGAGTTCAAGGTCTGTGCAGCGAATATTGAGAAATTACCGGCCTGAATTCATCGCGTTTTGAACACACGCGACGGTTAGACTTTTAAATGAAATACGGTTATGCAGAAAGCCCGAGTTAGTCTCTTTCAACCACGAAGGGCACGAAGGACACGAAGAGGGATTGCCAATTTATTTATTTTACTCTACCTGGCTGATCTTTGTGATCTTCGTGTTCTTCGTGGTGAGATCGCTATATGACACACATTGTTGGGACTTTCCGGATTACCTCCAAATGAAATTATTGGAAGCCGCTTTGATGTCAGGGCGCCTTGATTTCGAACCGTATCATTTTACGCCTTAGCGAATTTTTGTCGATACCCAGCTCACGGGCGGTTTTGACCCGCTTCCAATTATTTCGTTGCAGCGCCTGTAAAATCGCTCTTTTTTCGATTTCTTTGAGGGTCAGGCCTTTGGGCAAAATCACAGTGTCGTCGGCCGGAATGAGATGCGTCGGCAGATCCCGCAAGCGAATCAAATCTTCCCGGCAAAGCACCGATGCATGTTCGATGGCATTCTCGAGTTCGCGCACATTGCCGGGCCAATCATGGAGCATTAAGGCTGTGATGGCCTCTTGGTCTATCCCCATGATGTGTTTGCCTTTTTCATGATTTAATCGTTCGATAAAGTGATCGACCAACAGGGGAATGTCCTCTTTGCGCTCAGCAAGCGGAGGAATGGCGAGTTTGATCACATTGATGCGGAAGTAGAGATCTTCCCTGAATTTTCCCTGATCAAAAAGCGTCTTCAGATTTCGATGCGTCGCCGCAATAACCCGGGCATTGGTTCTGACGGCCTTGGTTGCGCCCAGGGGTTCATAGACTCTTTCCTGGAGCACGCGCAAAAGCCGGGTCTGGATCGCCGGTGATATATCTCCGATCTCATCGAGAAAGATCGTTCCGTTTTGCGCCATGGCAAAACGTCCGGGTTTATCCTGCCTGGCATCCGTGAAAGCGCCGGCTTTATAGCCAAAAAGCTCCGATTCAATCAGCGTATCGGGCAATGCTCCGCAATTGACAGCCACAAAGGGTCCATCTTTATTCGGACTGTAGTGGTGAAGCGCCCTGGCAAAAAGCTCTTTACCCGTGCCGCTTGCTCCCTCTATCAGCACCGTGCTGTTGCTTTCGGCTATTTGCGGCAGAATGGAAAAGAGTTTGAACATTTTCTCGCTTTTGCTCACAATGTCTTCAAATGTGCTCTGTTTGCGCAGGGCCTTCTGGAGGCTTTTAATTGCTGTTAGATCGCGAAACGTTTCGACCCCGCCGATCACTTTCCCATGGGAATCCTTCAGCAGGGTTGTTGTGACACTGATGGGAATGCGCTTTTTATCGGCACGATAGATAAAAATGGGCATGTTCATGATTGCGGATTTTGTTCGAATGGTCTGGCGAACCAGGCATCCGGATTCGCATACATCAGCCCGAAAGACCTCATAGCAGGGCTTGCCGATGGCTTCTTCCCTCGGGATGCCCGTTATTCGTTCTGCAGCCCTGTTAAATGAGATGATTCGCCAGTCCAGATTGACTGTAAAGACACCGTCCGCAATACTGTCCAGAATGATATGGTGCTGCTCTTTTGAAAAGTCTTCAGACGCTTTCATTGTTTAAAGCCGTTTGTTTTATACACCCCTGCCCCTGGCACACCTATTGGTTCGGGGCAGAGGTCATTGTTTTGGTATCAGAAATGAGGGTTCAAATTGTTCCCTTTTTTACAATTCGGTCGATGCGGATTGCTGCTTACAGACACTATAATGCGGGCGGCCCATATACGCAAACAATTAGATTTCTTTATTTATCAAATAGATTTACTTTTGGTTGTTTTGGCTGCCGGCTTCGGCATGAATGTTGCGTAACTGTTAGAAGTGGTTTCAAAACCCCATCTAAGGCCCAATGGCTGCGTTGCAGGCCTCCGGCAAATGCTCACATACAAATTAGCTGATAGTTCATAGCTGATAGCTGATAGTCTAAAGGATTGAAATCCTCTTTTCTATGAGCTATGAGCTCTAGGCTATGAGCTTTAGATTGCCTTGCCCTTGGACCTGATCTGAAATTTTGAAACCACTTCTTGGTAAAAGATGCCGCGGAGTGATTGCTTGCTATCATGTACCGAATTGCCATACCTATTTTTAAGTCGCGGGTTTCACCTGTTTTTGATACG
>JASFPY010000209.1:0-5122 GCA_050115755.1 Desulfobacteraceae bacterium
GATTTTTTGAGGATGCCCGAAACTGAAATCTCTCAAAAACTGATTGGGGCAGAATCATTTCAAAGGCTCCGAGCATAAAATCCATGAGCTCTTCGAAGGTTCCAATCTTCTCTTCAACTATCCCTAAGGCTTTCTTAACCCTTTTAATTTCAATAGGAGCAAGGGATTTAATGGCCGCTTTATTCAATTTATTCGCTTTTCCGACACCTAATTCCTGGCAAGTGTGGTAAAACCACATGAAGTCATGAGTAAGCCACCCTTTACCCAATAAATCTCTTATCTCTCCTGTTCCGATTTTATTTAAACTGTCCAAGTGGTCTCTCCTATGCAAACTTATCATATGTTTATAGTTGCCATTTTATCAATAAGACATCAAGTTTGAATTGAGATTATCAAACAAACACCATAACCTGTGATATCAAACTGTTTATGACAGTATCGCAATCTTCTTCTGAGTTTAATTAATATTTTGTTCGCCATCATTCAACAGCTATTAGGATACCACTCCAAGTTGGCGTAGAATTGTGCTTACATCGTAATAATCGCGGCCACTAATAACTTTTCCGTTCCTAATCTGCATAACGCTGCAGTATTTGACTTCAATCTTACGGTTTGTAGGCGGGAAATCACCAATCGCGGTTCTCAGCGGTCCAGTATTTGTACCGCTGTTGGTGAACTCAATAACGACCCATTCGCCCTCAGCAATAACCTTAGTGATCTCTACTGTTCCATCTGGAAACGCGGTGCGCCATCTTTCGTAATCATGCCGATAACCATCGGGTCCATGCTGAATCTCACCTCTCGGAACATCGACAAATTTACAATCATCTGCAATAACAGAAGCTCCGCGATCAGGATCGCGCTCAGCCCATGCTTCGTGAAACGTGCGAGCCACAGTGACGTTATCGAGCTCTGGCATCTTAACCTCCTTGTGTTAAGTCAATTTGCGATACATAGAGAGAATGTCGGAAAAGTCCAAAGATAGCGAATTTAGCAATTTCGCGTACAATAAAATTAATAACTTACAAGCGTCAAATAAACAGATTTATGGTTTTCGACAATCTCTGAGAAATACCCAAACTCGGCGAATTTTGAAGTACATATATGATATGTGAAAACAAAACCCTACATCTCATTGAGAAGTAGGGTTTTGAAATCAGCTCATGGAAAATACCATCAGGTTATCCGTCGGCTACTATTTCATTTCACATTTTTTAGGGGCAAACAATAGGGGGAATTTAATTTTTCTCTCAAAAAATTAAGGCTTAGATTATTTCCTAAGCCTTTGATTTTATTGTGGTAGCGGGGGCAAGATTCGAACTTGCGACCTTCGGGTTATGAGCCCGACGAGCTACCAGACTGCTCCACCCCGCATCAAATTGTCCTCAAAGGCGTGTTTAATAGCCAAATCAGTTAATTTAGTCAAGGGCTTTCTTTGGGGTGGTTTATCGGTTGGCCCGATTACGGGTTGTCCAGTTTACCTGGTTGCGCGTCAGTCGGCACGGCATACGCTTAAATTAAGCGCTTAATTTGTTGTTCAAGACGCCTGATTTCCGCAGCAGATGGTGGTGTTTGTTCAGATTTTAAGAGGATTTTTTTCTTCCGGCTACCGTGCCCGCTGACAATTTCAAGTGAAGAAGGAGACACCGAAAGACGTTTCGCCAGGAATTTTATGCACATTTTATTTGCGGCTTCGTCAACCGGAGGCGCGGTTACCTTTAGTTTAAGACTGTCATCATGCAGCCCGACAATCATATTTTTTGAAGATCGGGGTTGTAAAAAAACCTTGAATACGATGCCCCTGGAATGTTTCCGAATTAACAGCATCTGATCAATACGTCTCTGAATTTTATTCAACTGATTGAAGATACAGTGTATTCCATAATTCCGGTTGGGAGCGAAGCTTTCAACTTGATTTAATGCTGTTGATGATGCGGCTGGATGAAATGTTTTCAGTTATCGGAATGATTTCAACCCGCCCGCCATACCGTTCGACGATTTCACGCCCCCGAACCGCTTCAGTGCCATAATTGCTGCCTTTGGTCAGCACCGCCGGGCGAACCGCTTCGATGACATCATTTAATTCATGCGATGAAAAGACGATTACATGGTCCACGCTGTCGAGAGCACTGATGATTCGTAAGCGTTCGTTTTCGTTAATAATTGGTCGACCGGACCCTTTGAGCTGGTTTACGGATTCATCGTCGTCCAGAGCAACGATCAATACATCGCCCAGCTGTTTTGAGGCGGACAGCAACTTGATGTGACCGACGTGCAGCAGGTCAAAACACCCATTGGTCAGTACAACACGCTTGCCGTTTTTTTCAAGTTTTCTGGCGATGATGGCAAGCTCAGCCAGCGTTTTTTGTTTGCCCAGGGTAGGTGACGGGATCTGGCCGAGACCGGCTGCCAGCTCGGCCTGTGAAACAGTGGCGGTTCCCACCTTTCCCACAACAATTCCGGCAGCGGTGTTTGCCAGCGCCACCGCTTCTCTGATGGAATATCCGGCGGCAATCCCCAACCCCAAAACTGCCAGGACAGTATCGCCTGCGCCCGACACATCGAAAACCTGGCGGGCCTGAGTGTGGATTCGATAGGGAGATTTGCTCTGGTCGAAGTAGACCATTCCATCTTTACCGCAGGTGACCAGGATTTTATTAATTGCGGTTTTTTCGATAAGGCGTCTGGCCGCTTTGGCCAGGCTGGAATCATCGACAATTTCGATGCCCGAGGCCAGAGCTGTTTCTTTTTTGTTGGGCGTTATCAATGATGCACCCGCATATTTTTTAAAATCACGGCCTTTGGGGTCAACAATTACCAGCTTGTTGGATTTTTGGGCGGCTGCAATCAGTTGGGTCATCAACCCTCTGGTAACGGTTCCCTTGCTGTAGTCGGAGACAAGAATCAAATCGGTATCGGCAATCATCTCTCCGGCCGCGCGCCAAATTTTATTCATCGTTTGCCGGCTGATATCGGTCTTTACTTCCCTGTCGAATCGAAGCACATGCTGATGGTTGGCAATTATGCGGGTTTTGCGAGTCGTTGCGCGCTTCCGGTCCTGGATGACACCCCGGGTATCGACGCCCAGCGCCTTTAATTTTTTGAGAACCAGCTGCCCGTTGATTCCGGAGCCGACCACCCCGACAGCTGAGACTTTAGCTTCTAATGCAACAAGATTGCTGATGACATTTCCCGCGCCGCCCAGCGTATGTTCTTCGCTGGCAACCGATACAATCTGGACGGGCGCCTCAGGCGAAATGCGCTCAACATTTCCCCATAGATATTCATCGACCATCAGGTCGCCTAACACCAGGATGCGGCATTTGGCAAATTTTTTAACATCGATCATCATCGGAATTTTTCCTGAAACACGATACGTGTACTGGATTTAGATATTGATATTATTTTAAGATGTCTTGCTATTTTTCTCAATGACTTCTTTTATAAATGTGGGCGGGCGAACCACCTTGCCCTCCCGATTCAGGCAGGCATGCCTGGTATAACCTTGCGCGAGAAGCGTTTTTGCATCTTGGCTGAATATGCGGTAATCAAACTTAATGGCGGCTTTCAGGCGGGTGTCCAGTGACGTTTCAATCGTCAATAGATCGTCATACCTGGCCGGCACCGAATATTTGCAATAGGCCTCTGCCACAGGCAGAAATATGCCCCGGCTTTCAACCGATGAGTAGGAAATGCCCAGCGATCGGAACAATTCGTTTCGACCCATTTCAAACCATCTAAAGTAATTACCGTAATACGCCTGACCCATGTTATCCGTGTCACCGTAGATCACACGGCAGGTCGCTTTGTGAATTGGCATGTGGATCCTCGAATTCAAACGGGTACGGTTACTATAAAACTGAAACCAGCTCCGCGGTAATCGGCTAAAGATCACCGTTTTCTCAATATCCAATAATAAGTGCTTTGGGAGGTGCTATTGATTTATAATTTTTTCAATTTCCCGCTTCATTTCCCGGTAGTTCGTCGTTACCGGGAACTGTGAAAATTCAGCTTTAACATTATCGGGCGGGCGGAACAGGATGGCCTTTTCGGCCGCTTTGAGCATGGTGATGTCGTTATAGGAATCGCCGATGGCAATGACCTTATATTCCAAATTTTGAAGTGCAGTCGCTACCTTTCTTTTACCATCTTTTTGACGCAGGTTATAACCGGAAATTGAACCGTCAGCTTCAACCGAGAGCGTGTTACAAAAAAGTGTCGGCCTGCCAAGCTTTTCAAGTAACGGGCCTGCAAATTCCACATAGGTGTCCGATACGATAATGACCTGAAGCTGAGATCGAAGCCAGTCCAAAAATTCCTTCGCCCCGTCAAGCGGCTGCATTTTAGCGATTACCGCCTGAATATCTTGCAGCTTCAACCCATGTTCATCTAAAATGGCCAGACGCTTTTTCATCAATACATCATAATCGGAAATATCCCGTGTGGTTAGCCTGAGTTCATCAATACCGGTGATTTCAGCCACGTTTATCCATATTTCCGGAGTAAAAATACCTTCCATGTCAGCGCAAATGATATACATAATTTTCCGTTTCGCTCAATTTAAGACCTTGAAGCCACTTCTAATCAAGTTGTTCATCCTCGATGCGAATCAAAACTGTCTTTTCACCCACCACATCCAGATCATCGATTTCAGCTATTGCCTCCTGAACATCGGCCTCTTTTGCCAGGTGACTCACCATAACAACCGGCACGGATCCATCTGCTTTACGGCCTTTCTGCTGCACCGACTGAATGCTGATATCATGGCTGCCCAGGATGCCAGATATTTTTGATAGCACACCGGGCCGGTCAAGTGCCTCGAAGCGAAAATAGTAATGCGTAACGATTTCATTCATCGGCATAATTCGGATATCCTGAAGACGATCCCTCTGGAAAGAAAGGGCGGGAACCCTGCGCGTTGTTCCTGCCATCAGGTTGCGGGCAATGTCCACCGCGTCGCTGATTACCGCGCTGGCGGTCGGCATCATACCGGCGCCACGGCCATAGAGCATGATATCACCAACAGCGTCACCGGAGACCATAATGGCATTGACGGTGCCGTTGACATTGGAAAGGAGGTTGTCAAATGGGATCATGGTGGGGTGTACCCTTGCCTCTATTT
>JASFPY010000210.1:0-5117 GCA_050115755.1 Desulfobacteraceae bacterium
AGAACATCGGCCAGCTTTTCAGCGGCCACTTTGACTGCATTCCCGGAAATATACGTCTGACGACTGGCGGATGTGGCGCCGGCATTGGTGGTACACTGGGTGTCGGCAACAACCAGACGGATGGAATCACTAGTCAATCCCAGAACCTCGGCGGTAATCTGAGCAAGGACGGTGGTCGACCCCTGACCGATGTCTGCACAACCCGTAAACAGCGTCACGTTCCCGTTCCGATCCATGGTGATCCTGGCGGTCGACGGATTTTGCACGCCCGTGTTGCCGATACCATACCACATGCAGCCGATACCAACGCCTCTTTTTTTATACGCGCCGATCGGTTCCAATTGCCACTGGGTTCTGGCTTGCTCAAAGTATGGCTGGATTTCATCCAGGCACTTACCGATCCCAACACTGGCCGTCAGTTTCTGATCGGTTGCTGTTCTGGAACCCGGTTTTAACGCATTCATCTGCCGTATTTCTAACGGATTCAGGCCGAGTTCCTGTGCCAGAAGATCCATCTGGGATTCGTGGGCAATGGCTATCTGCGGGGTGCCGAAACCCCGCATGGCTCCGGCAAACGGATTATTTGTGTAAACGCACCGGCTCTCAACCGCAACGTTTTCAACTTCATACGGCCCCGTCGCGTGAACCGCCGCCCTTGATGTGACGGCAATACCATAGGATCCATAAGCGCCGGTGTCGCAGGTAATGTCAGCGCTCACCGCCAGAAGTTTACCCTGGCTATCAGCGCCTGTTTTAAGCGTCATTTCAAGGGGATGACGTTTGGCCGTCGCCAGGTAAGCTTCCTCCCGGCTGTATACCATTCGCACCGGTCTTCTCAGATGATAAAGGGTCAGGCCGATAAAGCCCTGCACGTTCATATCGAGTTTAGAACCAAAACCGCCCCCGGTGGCGGCCTGAATGATTCTCACCTGCTCATCTTCAAGCCCCAGCAGACCGACCAGCTCTTTATGATCGTAATGGGGATTTTGGGTGGAGGCAAATATGACGAGCGTACCGTCATAGTCCACGTACCCGGCACCGGCATCCGGCTCCAGATAGCTGTGCTCAACATAGGTCGTCTGGTAGGTCTTTTCGACAATCGCCGTACATTGCCTGAATGCTTCGTCAACATCGCCTTTGTTTATCTTGCGGCTGAAAAGCAAGTTGCCCTTTTCGTGGATTTTGGTGGCTCCGGGCGCCATCGCCTCGGTCGTATCAAAGATTGCCGGCAGTGTTTCATAGGTCACCTCAATGGCCTTCAGTGCGCTCTCCGCTGCCGCCTGGGTTTCCGCCGCAATAAGTGCAACCGGTTCGCCGACACTGCGCACTTTGCCCGTTGCCAGCAACGGCTGATCTTTATTGATGATGCCGGTCAAATTTTTCCCGGGAATATCTTCGGCAGTAAAGACCCTGACAACACCATTGATCTTGAGTGCCTTTTCATAGTCAATTCGCCGAATATAGGCATGTGCCTGGGTGCTCCTCAAAACCCTGAGGATAAGGGGGTTGTCGAGCTCCAGGTCGGCACTGAAAATCGGCTCTCCCCGCAATCGCTTTTCCAAACCGATTTTGGCAATATTTTTTCCGATGATTTTGTATTCCGCTTCCATAATCTTTTACTTAGAGGAGTCACCCATAAAATAATTATTCACCACGAAAGCACGAAAGAATGGAAACACGAAAAGGAAAATAAGAAATTTCGTGCTTTCTAAATCTCGTGTTTTCGTGGTTAAATTTATAGTTTAATCTGAGCCTTTATTGCGATAATTACGCAATCAACGGGCTCATTATTCGCATAAACAACCCCTGGATCGCCGGTTCCTTATACACCGCAGAGGGTCTTCGACCGGTAATATCCAGCATTTTTTCTGCCAGTATTTTCCCGGCCCGCCACAATAAATCTTCGGTGGGTACTTTGCCCGCAAGGAAATCTTCGATCTCGTAAAATCGATGGGGTGTGGGTGTACAGGACCCCAGGGCAAATCGTAAAAAGGAGATCGAATTGTCATCTTCTCTGGAGGCCATGGCGGCCATACTCATCCTTGCAATCGCCAGTTCCTGCCTTCTTCCGATTTTCTGAAAATCAGCAAAATCAACATTCTGCGGCTTGGGTTCTAAAACAAAACGGATAATCAATTCATTGGGATGCAAGCTGCAATGATAGGGTCCACTGGCCATTTCCTCAATGGTCACGTTGCGCTGCCCCTGCGGGTTCGCCACCACCGCTTGCGCCTGATGGATTAAAAGTGGCGGAATGGTATCACCACAGGGAGAGCAATGCGCAACATTGCCGCCGATGGTGGCTACATTGCGGATTTGCTTGCTTGCAAATTTATCTGCCGCCTTTCTGAGGGCCGGCGCCGAAGCGGCAATGGTTTCAGATTCCAACAGCTCGGCAATCGTCACTGCAGCCCCGATGGATAATTTGCCGTCGCGGACTTCAATCTTTTTCAAATCATCCAACCGGCTCACATCGAGAAGATGCCGGGTGCTGAGCGCGCCGGATCGCAGGTCGACCATGACATCGGTGCCGCCTGCCAGAATCTTGGACTCGGTCCCCTTGGCACTTAAAAAATCTAGCGCTTCGCTCAGGTTATCGGGTCGTATATACGTCACATCAAACATCCGTCTTAGGCTCCTGCTCTGATCACTGATCCTTTTTTGGCTGCCGCCTGGCGGCTTCTTCTATGGCCGCAACGATACTGCGATAGCCGGTACATCGGCAAAGGTTGCCCGAAATTGCTTTGACGATTTCGCTTCGATCCGGATTCGATTGTTCTGACAGCAGGGCACGTGTGCTCATCAATAGCCCTGGCGTGCAGAATCCGCACTGAACCGCATGTCTTTGAGCAAAGGCCTCTTGAATCGGGTCAAGATCGCCGTTTTGAGCCAGTCCTTCAACAGTAAGGATCTGGCGACCGTCCAGTTGTGCAGCAAACATCAGGCAGGCATTGACGGCACGCCCATCGACGATAATGGTACAGGCCCCGCACTCACCGATGCCGCAGCCTTCTTTTGTTCCTTTTAACCCGAGCCTGTCTCTGATGGCTTCAAGAGCCGTCATTCCCGCAGGAATGTCCAGCTTCTTCTTTTCACCGTTGATGGTTAGGCAAATTTTAATCGTATTGGATTTCATAACAATAGCAGATCACACCTTCAGGTTTCCCCGCCGCAGGCGGGTTTAGCCGGTTGTGCCGGTTAAAAAAATCATGCGGTTTTTTTGATAGAAGGCTGGGATGCTATGAGGCTTGAAAGCCTTGATTGTTTGTGCCGATTGACTTTCTATCATTCGGAATTGATGGCTTCCTCGCTTTATAGCTTCCCAGCTTTCCAGCTTCTGACAGGGTAATGCGTTAACAGGCAACGGGCTCAACTTATTTATGTTAGATGCATTTTTGAGACGGTTTCTACCTGAGGCCATCTTCCTTTTTCGCCTCCTCAAGCTTCAAACCGCCGACCCTGGCCAGCGGTCTTCCGGAATCGGTAACCACCACGATAAGCACCAGTTCATCATCGCGGGGCGCATCCGGCAGCCGCACTTCCATAGCATCAAAATGGGAACGCACAAAGGCAGCATCCTTGAAATGCAGCGGCACGTCCAGCGCTGCACCGGGAAATCCCATTTTTTTGGCGGACGGTATCAGGGCTTTCCCCCCGCCGACATTATCGCGCATGGGTTTGCCGAGAGCAGGGTGCATCAGGGCCGCACAATGCTCCAATTCGCCCTTGCCGCCGGCAATTGCCCCTTTACCGTAACTGTGAACTTTTGCCGGATCGATTCCCAGTGCGGCAACAGCCTTTTGTGTCAGCATTTCACCGAGCTGTTGGCTCCACTCATAGAGCAGGCTGAGATCTTCCTGGTATTCGCCGGCATAGGGATTCTTAAAGACTGCTGCTACCGCTGCTTTATTGGTTGGCTTCTCCAGCTGAACGGTTCCTTCTGAGTGGGTTTGTTCAATGATGGTATAGATCTTACGTATCTGAGGTTTGTCAGGGCTCATGATTTCCTCCTTTGCGCATCGCGATGAATAAAATATTTTTGCTACCACCTCTCAGTAACCGTTTTTTGATCCAGATATAAGCGCAGGGAATCTATTCTGGATTTGGCAAGTCCAAACGCCGATTCATTTTTGGAGCCCAGCGGGAAAAAAGCATAGGGTTGCGGTACCGGCACATTGATGCCGATATTGCCGGCATCGGCCTCCTTCATGAATCTGCGGGCTGTTGCACCGTTTTGCGTAAAAATACAGGCGGAATGCCCATAGTCGTCTTTATTATTGATCCAATCCAAAGCTTCATCCAGATCCCGGGGACGAAGGAGGTTCGCCACCGGGCCGAAGGCCTCAATTCTGGCAATCTGCATATCCGGATGGACATCATCTAAAATCGTGGGACCCAGGAAAAAGCCTTTTTCACCACCTTCAACTTTTACGCCGCGCCCATCGAGGGCAATTTTAGCGCCTTCTTTGATGCCGATTTCGATGAAATCAATTACTTTCTGTCTGCCTTTTTCCGAAATCATGGGACCCAGTTCTGTGGTCTCGTCCAGCCCATAGCCCAATTTCATACTGGCCGAAGCTTCGATAAATTTATCCCTGACTTCATCGTAAGCCTTACCGACAAAGAGCAAATTATCGACCCCCAGGCAGCGCTGGCCGGTCATGCCATAACATCCCCGCAACAGCCCTTCGACAACCAATTCGACATTACAATCCGGCATAATCAGCACATGATTTTTTCCATTTCCATTAATCGAAGATTCCTTGCCCAGTTTCCCGGCCAGTTCGAAAAGCTCTCTGCCCACCGCCGTGGAGCCGATGAACCCCACACCCTTGACCAGCGGATGCGACAATATCTTTTGATTCACGTTGCTGCCGCCGTAAACAAGATTTGTCAATCCGGGAGGAAATCCCTCAACCTCGGCAGTCGCTCTGAAAATGGCATCCAGACAAACCGGATCATTTTTGCTGGGACTGACGATTACCGGGCAGCCGCTGGCAATCGCATAGGGCACGAAAGAAGACCATGCGTGCATCGGAATGTTGTTCGGGGTAATAATCAGGAAAACACCTCGGGGCTCCCAGTATAATGCCTGGTCCAAGCCTCTGGCCAGTTCC
>JASFPY010000211.1:0-5116 GCA_050115755.1 Desulfobacteraceae bacterium
TTCCGATAAGCTCTCATTGCGAGCCTGCGACGAGCTCAGCCGAGTCGGAGCTTGGCGACAAAGCAATCTTTTGACCATTATTAGAGTTGACCAATGATCTTTGGGCTGCTTCCATCCTGGTTACACCATCACCATTCATCGGTTCTGTATTCGCCCTGCATCAAAGCCAATGCCACCCGGTTGCAAACTCACCATGGATAATTATATTGAGTTTCAACCGCAGGTTTAGGGTGAGTCGCAAATCCTCCCATCGCTGATGCAAGGAAAATTTGATGAAATGGATGCCGCAAGCTGAAGAAGCGATTAAAAAAGTGCCGTTTTTTGTAAGAAAACGGGTGCGGGCGCGCGTTGAGAAAGAGGCCATCGAAGCCGGCAAACATGCGGTATCGCTGGCCGATGTCAAGGCAACCCAGGCCCGTTATCTGACCCGCATGAGTGCAGAGGTCAAAGGCTACCAGATTGAGACCTGCTTTGGACCCAGTGGATGTCCCAACCGGGCAATCATCAGTGATCAGCTGGTTGCACAGATTGAATCTGAGGTAAAAAAAGAAGATTTACTGGGCTTTCTGAAAAAAACCGTCAAAGGCGATTTAAAGTTTCACCATGAATTTCGGATCACGCTGGCGGACTGCCCGAATGCATGCTCCCAGCCACAGATCAAAGACATCGGTATCATCGGCGCCTGTGCCCCTGCAGTAACAGAGGAGCCCTGTTCGATGTGTGAAGCCTGCGTTGAAGCCTGCGAGGAAGATGCGGTATTCCTTGATCCTGAAAAGGACAGCCCGGTCATCGATCATGACCGCTGCCTGAAATGCGGCAAGTGCGTGCCTGTATGCTCCACCGGCACGCTGGCGGAAGGACAAATGGGGTACCGGGTTCAGTTGGGGGGCAAGCTCGGCCGGCACCCTCAGCTTGCCAGGGAGCTTCCCGGTGTTTATAGTGTGGATCAGGTGCGACAGATTGTTAAAGATTGCATCGGCTTTTACAAGGAACACAGCAAAGACGGTAAACGCTTTGCTCAGATTCTGCAACCCGCTGATTTCGACGCCATTGCCAGTCGTTATCCGCGCATCTAAGCATAAAAAGGAAAAAAAACATGGAAAAAAAAACATTTTCGATCCCCAATATTTCATGCGGTCACTGTGTCAATGCCATCACGTCCGAATTAACCGAGCTCGATGGCGTTTCAGCGGTGGAGGGTGATATCGAGGGCAAAAGTGTTGACGTGGAATGGGACATCCCGGCGACCGAAGATATCATCAAGAATAAATTAGCCGAGATAAACTATCCGGCCGCGTAGTCGCATTCGATTTATCTAATAATATGAATGGGAACACAGTGGACCTAAGACCTTATATTTTAATATCGATTCAGGCAGCCATCGCCGCCGGAAATGCCATCAACGAAGTGTACCAATCGAAAGATTTCGGGGTGGAATACAAGTCCGACAAATCGCCGTTGACCCTTGCCGATCAAAAATCCCATGAAATCATCGTCAATGGGTTAAAGGAATTCGATATGCCGATCCTCAGCGAGGAAGGCAAAGACATACCTTATGCGCAGCGCAAAGACTGGAAGCGCTTTTGGGTAGTCGACCCCCTGGACGGCACCAAGGAATTCATCAAGCGCAACGGCGAGTTTACGGTGAATATCGCTCTGGTTGAAAACAGCCGGCCGGTGCTGGGTACTATTTTTGTGCCGGACAGAAACACCCTTTACTTCGCTGCGCGCGATTTTGGCACCTATAAGCTGCAAGACGGTCCTTTCGGAGACCTGTCGGGAACCCGGTGGTATTCAAAGGAAGATGCCCAGACAGTGTTGGGTCAAATCATTGGGCAGTCGACCCGGCTGCCGGCTAAAGATCAAAAGCGCACATCACTGACAATTGTCGGCAGCCGCTCGCATAAAACCGCCGAACTCGAAGCCTATGTGGAAGAAAAACGCAAAGTGCACGGTGAGGTTGAGTTCATCTCGGCAGGCAGTTCCCTGAAAATCTGTCTGGTCGCAGAAGGCCGGGCGGATATATATCCCCGATTGGGGCCCACCATGGAATGGGACACAGCTGCCGGCCAGGCCATAGCGGAAAATGCCGGCGCCAAGGTCTACCGGTATAACACCTTAAACCCGCTGAAATATAATAAAGAAGATTTGCACAATCCCTGGTTCATAGTGCAGAGATAAACATGGTTTGCGCGAATTTAGGCCTCGGAACCTGTCTTACAGTATTTATCTTTTAATAATTTAAATTCGAAATCCGAATATCGAAATTCGAATGTCCTAAACGTTTTGAATTTTTGTCATTCGATATTCGGATTTGTTTCGAATTTCGGATTTGGTGCTTCGGATTTGATAACGTTATCCAAATATAGTTTAGGTTGAAAAACCTTCTTAATCCATAGCGTTGCGAAGCTTTATTGAGGGACTATTGATGTCTGATGATAAAATCACCCTGCCAGTGGCCGGAATGACATGTGCCAATTGCGCCATGAACATCGAGCGCAGCGTTAAAAAGCTTAGCGGCGTATCCGATGCACAGGTCAACTTTGCTGCCGAACAGGCGTCCATCTTTTTTGATCCCGCCCAGTTGAAAGTTAAGGATGTTGTCGCAAAAATCGATGCTTCCGGCTATTCGGTTCCAACAAACAAAGTGGAATTTCCGGTTACCGGCATGACCTGCGCCAACTGTGCCGCCAATATTGAAAGGGCCTTGAGCAAGAAGGTTTCCGGAATTGTCAGCGCCACCGTAAATTTTGCCAGCGAAAGGGCTGCCGTAGAGTATATCCCGGGAGTTGCGTCGCTGCAGGACATGATCACAGCCATTGAAGCTGCCGGCTACGGTGTCATTTCACCCGAAGAAATATCAGAGGAGGAAGATGCCGAGCAAATTGCCCGTCAGGCGGAGATTCGGGATCAAACCCGTAAATTTGTTGTCGGCGTAACCTTTGCCCTTCCGCTATTTATTTTGAGCATGGCCAGGGATTTCAGCCTAATCGGCCCTTGGAGCCATGCAGTCTGGGTAAACTGGTTTTTCTGGGCGCTGGCCACCCCGGTCCAGTTCTATACGGGCTGGGATTATTACGTAAACGGATTCAAGAGCCTTAGAAATAAAAGCGCCAACATGGATGTACTGGTCGCCATGGGCTCTTCGGTGGCCTATTTTTATTCGCTGGCCCTGCTCATTTTTCCGGTATTGGGACCGCATGTTTATTTTGAGACCTCGGCGGTCATCATAACCCTGATCAAACTGGGTAAGATGCTGGAATCCCGCACCAAGGGGCGCACCGGCGGGGCCATTCGCAAGCTGATCGGGCTGCGGCCCAAAACCGCCATGGTTATTGAGAATGATGCCGAAAAAGAGATCCCCATTGCACAGGTTCAGCTGAAAGATACGGTGCTGGTCCGTCCGGGTGAACGCATCCCGGTGGACGGCATCGTCATCGAGGGGGCATCATCGGTGGATGAGTCCATGCTCAGCGGTGAGCCGCTACCGGTGGACAAGCGCGCGGGCGATCAGGTGGTTGGCGGCACCATTAACGGGGAGGGGCTTTTAAAATTTAGCGCCGCTGCAATCGGCAAAGATACCGTCCTGGCCCAGATCATCCGTCTGGTCCAGGAAGCCCAGGGCAGCAAAGCACCCATTCAGGCACTGGCCGACAGAGTTGCCGCTGTATTCGTACCGGCTATCATCGCCCTGGCCTTCGTGGTGTTTTTTATCTGGTGGGGGATCGCCGGAGAGTTTGTCCCTGCCATGATCCGATTGGTGGCGGTACTGGTCATCGCCTGCCCGTGCGCCCTGGGGTTGGCAACACCGACCGCCATCATGGCCGGCACCGGAAAAGGTGCCGAACGGGGCATTTTGTTTAAACACAGCGAAGCCCTCGAGATGGCCACCAAACTAAATACCATCGTACTGGACAAAACCGGCACCATCACCGTCGGCAAGCCCGCTGTGGTGGACATCATACCGCTGGAACCGGAGTGCCGGACCGCTGAAGATCTATTAAAAATGGCGGCCTCGGTTGAAAAAGGCTCGGAACATCCCCTCGGCAAAGCCATCGTCAAGCATGCCGAAACCGAGGGCGTCGCGCTCCTGGCTCCGGCGGAATTTAGCGCATCCGGCGGACTCGGGGTTCAGGCGCGCATTGACGGCAACATGGTCATGGTGGGAAAACCGGATTGGTTTAAGGAATTAGGCATCGATATGGCGCCGGTTGCCGACCGCATCCACCAGCTCCAATCCCAGGGCAAAACCGTGATGGTCGTGGCCAGGGAAAACCGGCTGTGCGGCTTGATCGGGGTATCCGATGAACTCAAACGCGACTCGCAGGAAGCCATCCGGGAACTGCATGAACAGAAGCTTAAGGTGGTCATGCTCACCGGTGACAACCCGGAAACCGCTCAAACCATCGGCAAACAGGTTCACATCGATGATATCTTTTCAGAAGTAAAACCGGAAGATAAATCTTCCAAGGTCAAAGAATTGCAGGATAAAGGTGAGCGCGTCGGGATGGTGGGCGACGGCATCAACGATGCCCCTGCCCTGGCCCAGGCCGATGTTGGCCTGGCCATCGGTACCGGAACCGATGTGGCCATTGAAACCGCCGACGTCATTCTCTCCAGCGGTAGTCTCAAGGGGGTGCCCCGGGCCATCCGGTTGAGCCGGGCCACCATGAAGACCATCAAAGAAAATCTATTATGGGCCTTCGGTTATAACGTTATTTTAATTCCGGTGGCAGCCGGAATCCTTTATCCGTTTGAATCCCTGCCGAATATGCTGCGCCAGCTGCATCCCATCCTGGCCGCCCTGGCCATGGCATTCAGCAGTGTGTCCGTCGTCACAAATAGTCTGCGACTCTATAAAACCAAAATAAAATAGCAGAAACCTCATATTTTGCCCGAGGGCTGCGTTGCGATCCGCTTCAAAATGCTCACGTACTAACGTGTACGCTCCGCTTTTGAAACGAATCGCGCCTTGCCTTCAAACAAAATCTGAGGTTTCTAATATTGGGTTATTTTCTCTGATTGGTTTGCCTGTCTTCAACTAAAATTGCCGTCATCAGTTTGATAGGCGTGGTGTTGTTTTTATCTGCCAGACTTTTAAGCCTGTCGTCGTCTT
>JASFPY010000212.1:0-5106 GCA_050115755.1 Desulfobacteraceae bacterium
GGCGATGATGCGCTTCATCACTCTGGTGTTGCGGTCGGTCATGCCCATATCGCCGAGTTCCATCGCACCGGCCGCAGCCAGAATTCGGAGAACGACATCTTCGAATCCGCCCTGGGTCGGCAGGGTCGCCACACGCAATTCAAAGGTGGGAACGCCCTTGCGTCTGAATTTGATCTTTCCATCCTGGGGCATCCGCCGCTCGGCGATATCCAGGTTCGACATGATTTTTACCCTTGAGATGATACCGCGCACCATGGAATTCGGAACCTTCATGTATTCCTGGCAGACACCGTCAAGTCGGAAGCGAATCTGGGTCGATTTGGTAATCGGTGACGGCTCGATATGAATATCCGACGCATTTTTACGGTAGGCGGCAATGATAACCTGATCGACAAGCTTTACGATTTTACCGGAGGCCTCGTCATAACCTTCGTCCTCTATCTCTTCTTCTTCCTCCTCTTCAAAGGAAACCTCCGGCATTAAGTCAAATTCTTCGAGGGATTTCTCAGTTACTTCGCCTTCACCTGCCGGTGGTCCACCATCAAAAAACTGAGAGATGTATTTTTCAATATCCTCCCGGATCGCCACGGTAAAATTAATCCGGTTGGTTTTCATCAAGGCCCTGATATTATCGGTTTTATTCAGATCCCGGGGATCATCGACCAAAACTTCAACGCCCTCCTTATCCCAGCTCATCGGAACCCAGTATTCGTTGAGCAAAAATGCCTTTTTCAAATTGGAAAGCAATTCGACCGGCGCCGGAAAGGAGGGGTCATAGTCACGAAACGGGGTGTCATAAAAAAGCGAAAAAGATTTACCGATGGAGGCCTTGTTGATCTTATTGTGCTCAATCAGAACAAATTCCACGCTTTTATTCATCTTTTTGGCAAGCGCAAATGCTTTCTGCAACCCGTCTGTGGTGACCATTTTTTCCCTTAGCAGGTAGTCATATTTCGACCCGGTGGTAAATGTGGCCGCAACTGAATCCATTCGCTTTTTGATTTCAGCATCAGCGGAATTCAGCTTGTGGGCGCTTTTATAGTTCTCAAGGGCCACTTCGCGATGGTCGCGCTTTTCCATTTCCTGGCCGAAAATAAAAATGATATTGGCAGCATTTTTTTCCGGCAACTTCTGCTTGTTGACCAGAATTTTGAATTCTTCAGACGCCTTGGAAGGGGAATGGAGTTTCAGCATGCTCTCGCTGATTTCAGGGACGATTTTTTCGACCGGATAATCTTCCTTAAACAATTTGGCATATTCCGGAATGGCTTCTCCATGCAGCCCCATCTCTTTAAAGGCCGAAGCACTATCAAGAATGGCGGGGACATCTCCCTGGTTCGACAGGCGTTCACGCAGCATGGAAATATCTTTTGCCGAAAATCCTTTGGGCGCGGTTTCCTCTTCACTGTCTATTTCTTGTTTTAGCAGCCGAATGCGCTTTTGAATTTTTTCGTGGGTCGGTCCATCCTGCGACGATATGCTGCCAAGAATTTTTTCATAAATTTTCAGCGAATCTTCAAACAAGCCCATTGAACGACAAACTTCGGCTTCATTAATTTTGGATTCGATATCCGTATTCATTTATTTTCATAACCCTTTCATTTGAAATCTCGTATTGCAGTGCCTGACTGGAGGTGGTTTCAAAGCCTCAGATCAGGTCCAAGGGCAAGGCGTCAGGCCGATCCGCCGTCGCCCTTCTATGAGCGTCGCGCTATGGCGGGACAAGTCGGGAAAGCGCAGTCCGCCTGAGGCGGATGAGCATTTACCGGAGGCCTGCAACGCAGCCATTGGGCCTTAGATGGAATTTTGCAACCACTTTTAAACATCGCCATCATTTTCATGACCGGCCGGCCTTTTTTTTAAAGAGCCTTCCGATTTTTTTACCGGATTTAGCCGGTTTCAGTGATGGTAAAATTATATCACAGTTTAAACGGATCATTGCTATCGGCACAAACAGTGCCATTAAAATAACGATATATCCGATATCGGTTTTGCGGATATAGATCCGCCCCTTTTCAAAAACCAGATCCGTTTCCCGCATACCCTCCAGGGATTCAATAAAAAAACTCCAATCCCGGCCTTCAGGCTCCTCATTCACAGAAGATCTGAATTCCTTGAAAACAAGATCCCCTTTAAATGAGAACAGCATAACCCCGCTTACGCCGTCGGTATGCAAGATATCACTAAATAGCTCCCGCAAAAAATATTCCCTTTTTAAAATTTGAAACGATCAATTTTTACCTGATTGAGCGATTGTCGAGGTTGCCGCAGCTACAAGGAAGATGGTGTTCCGCTATAGTTACCTATGCGGAACAGCATCTGACACCGTAGATGCGGTAAGATCGGCAATCCCCCTGCGGGGGTTTCAAATTTTGAAAGTATAAATCGATATAATTCATTAAATAATAAAATATTCCCTTTTTAAAATTTGAAACGATCAATCAGGTTGATAGTTATTTACTGATAACTCGAAGAATCTTATCCCGGGGGCACCTGGAATCAACTGTAATTACAGTTGTCTTTCGGCCAGGTATAAGAATGTAATCATTCGTGTCGCCTTTATCGATGTATGCGAGCGTGAAATCACCCAGATTGAAGAACTCGCCTACCTTCGATAACTGGGCAACCCGGCTGTCCCAAAATTCATCCTGGTATAGATCTTCCAGACCGCATTGCGGGCCAATTTCCTGTTCGATTCTCGCTTTGAGCTGTTTCAGCCGATCAGCAGGCTCCTCTCCACCGGGCTCAATCTGCTCCATGACGCTTTCAGGCACTTCTTCCGGCTCTTCCTCGTCTTTGCGCCGCATGGCTTCCAGAATAAGCGGCTGCAAATCACTTTGTATTCTGTTTTCTTTCAGGGCACAGCCATTTTGGATAGAAAGGTTGACTGCATCCCAGGAAAAAATTTCATGGGCCGCTGATTCACCCTGCATGTTGTTTACCCTGGCATCCAACAATTCACCATCACGGAAAAACAGAATGCCCTTTTGCCCTCCCGATTTTTTCTCCAGCCGAATCGTACAGGTTTTCTGTTCCATCTCGATGAGCTGCAAAAACATTCCGGATGAAACATTGTGAAGCGTGCCGCCTTCTGATTCCTTTCGCAAGGTTGTCAGAATCTGGCGTGCAAGATTCTCAATCAAAAAAGGCTTGGCAATATATCCAACCGCTCCTCCTTTGCGGGCCAGCTGCTCCATTTCAGGTGTACTATAGCCTGTAATAATAATGACCGGTATGTCCGGATAATGTTGCATGATATGCGCCAGCAGCTCAAATCCGTCCATATTGGGCATTTTTAAATCAGTAACCACCAGCGATATAATATTTTGCTTGAGGCGCGCCAGGGCCTGCAGGCCGTCCTCGGCCAGTAAAACCGCAAACGATTCCTGATATTTCTTAAAGCCTTCTTTGAGGGCATGTAGCATTTCAGTATCGTCATCGACCAGCAGAACATTTTTAATCATCGGTCTTCCTCACTTTCAAGTGACCAGGAGGATTTTTCGATATCGACGATCTTAATTCCGGCTACATAATCCATTGATTCATATTTTCTGATCCTACCTAATTTATCGGTAATATCATTCATTTTCTTGATCTGATTGTGGACTTTGATGATTTTCGGATAAAATCGGTTATCCTTCTGCAATCCGGATACAATTTCATCCATCAGGTTATTGATAATCGTCAGCGGCTGATTCAGTTTATGCGCAACGCCGCCGGCCATCTCCAGAACACCCTGAAATTTTTCATTGTCAGTCTGTTCCTTTTGACGGCTTATAAGACGGGAGACGTCTCTGGCAATGCACTTGATGTGATTGGCCCGTCCGTTGCTTTTTATTAAAACTGCCTGGCATTTAAGATGGTGTATTTTTGAATTTACATCCAGAATCGATAAAATGGCTTCATTGCGACCGATTTTAAAAATGTCTGCAAGAAAAATAAGAAACAGGTCTCGGTCACCGGGTGCCAGAAACTCGGATAGCGGTTTACCCAGCAGCCTTTCTTTAGCCTCGCCGAACAGTCCTTCGGCGGCCGAGTTGATATTAATCAGATCTCCGCGAAGATCGAAAATCATGATAATCTGGCTTGCGTTTTCGGTCTGCACTTTTATTTCCGGCAGCTGGATGTCCGTATCAATTTCTGATGTGATTTCCTTCAGAATGCCATCCAGATTAATGGCAATACCATCATCATCCAGCATGGCTTTCGCCGTTATGGCACACCATATCGGTGTACCATCTTTTTTCTTGAGCGCAACGGGAAGCTCGCTGATACGGCCGGTTTTCATAACGGTATGAATAAGATTCCCGCGATCTTTTTTATTTAGGTAAAATTCGATGACCGGATAGTCGATCAGATCCAAAGCGGAGTCAAACCCGAATAAGTCGGCAAAGGCATAATTGCAATAAACGATTTTGCCTTCAATGGTCGTGCGGAAGATCGGCGCCGGAAGGCTATCAAAAAATTCCGCATATCTTCGGGCCGAATAATACCCGGCATCTATCAAATTTTCGCCAGCCATGGATCCAGACCTCGATTTTGGAATTTAGAACCTTGTATTTTAAATCCTTTTAATTATAAATAAGGTTCTAGAAACTTACATCATAAACTGCCAATTCATCAGCGTATTTTTGCGACCACGCATCCAGGTTTTCAATCAGGGCAGACTGCAGCCCCAAATCCCTGGCCATCTCATTTACCACCGTAAAGACCCCATCAACCAGATCCTGATCACTGACACGGCCTGAAAGCGCAATTTTTTTTTCGGCATATTCGAATTCACCGGCAAACGGATCCAGAAAGGAGAAGCGTTCCGCATTTTCAACAAATTTTTGCTTTAACAGCTTCTGAAAGTCGGCCCTTTTCTTGCTTTTTCTGCCTACCAGCGTTTCGAAAATGCTCAGCAATTCCGCCATCATCGCAATTGCTGCTTGTGGTTTGTTCGGCTCCAGCGCAATCGGTTGATTGTCGGTTTGGGCATTTTTAATTGCAATTCGGCAAACATTAAAAGTGCCGCCCAGTTCCTTGGTTTTGAGGATAAGCAAGTCTTGATTCTCTTTTGATGGGCTTGGGGCGCCGTTTCCCCATGAATAGGAGCCACCCATG
>JASFPY010000213.1:0-5086 GCA_050115755.1 Desulfobacteraceae bacterium
GGCAGAAAAAATGAAACGACGAGCCGCCAAAGCCCGGGCCAAAGCCGAAACGACATCTAAAGCGGTTGAAAACCTTGGAATCCAGCCGCCGAAATCAAGCGAAAAATCCGAAGAAACCGATGCTGCACGCGATTTGAAAAAGTGATCAATTCCATAGTTTTTTTTGGCCTTCCTCTCAGCAGGCGTGGACGAACAAATTCGTTTGGATTTTTTATTAGACATGATATGAATAGAAGTGGTATCAAAACTCTATCGCCGCTCTCATTAAAGCGGGGCCCTTGAACCTGATCTGAAGTTTTGATAACACTTCGATGGTGAAAAACTTGACAACAAATGCATTTCGCATTTACGCTATGGCTGACACAAAGATGATTTCTTCTCCAAGTATCGAATTCGCATTTTTCGCATCGATCTTGAAGTAAACCGGCTTCATCGGATAACAGCTAAAGGAGACTAAAATGGGGAGCTATATTAAAGCGTTATTGTTGCTCATTGTACTTGTTGTGTTGGTTACCTTTGGGATTAAAAACAATGAAACCATGATATTGCATTTTTATTTTCAATATAAAAGCATACCCATTCCAGTATATGCTGTTGTATACGGGTCCCTTATCATAGGGGTGCTTATCGGGATGATCGTTGGAATCAACGCTCGATTTACTCAGCGCAAAAAAATCAGGCAATTGCAAAAAGAAAACCGTAATTTAAAAGATAAGGTCGTAAAACCTGCAGCAGATGAGACGGCGGTTGAAGAAACTGCGGTTGTCGAAAGGGATGCTTCACTGGATGAGACACAGGATGCATCACTGGATGAGACACAGGTAATTCAAAACGAGTCTGAAGATGAAGAAGCGGTAAAATAAACCAGATGGGATTTTGAAACCACTTCTATTTTATTTTAATTACCACCAGCGTAACATCATCTTCGAAATTTTTCCCTTTGGTAAAGCGGTGCAGCATATCCATTAAAATATTCAAAATCCCTTTGGCGCTCAAGGCGGAATTGGCCCGGATAAGATCATAGATTCGATCTTTGCCAAACATCTCGCCAGCGACATTCTGAGATTCCCAGACCCCATCGGTTGCCAGAACAATAATCTGGCCTTCCGACAGATTTTCCTTTTTGTTTTCGGTATATACCCATGATTCTTCTACGCCCAGCGGTATGCCCTCTCCTTCAAGCGCTTCAAACGACCTCGTCTTGGGATCATAAAAAATGGCCGGATCATGACCGGCACGCACCCACTCAATTGTTTTGTGCTCATGGTCAATTCTCAGGTAGAACAGGGTCATGAAATTATGAGATTCAGCAATATCTTTGGCAAGTTGAGCGTTCACATCTGAAATGACCTGCCCAAGCCTTCCGGGCAATGAGGCCCGCTGACGGAGAAATGCACGCGCAGACGCCATTAACAGTGCTGAGGAAATGCCATGCCCGGATACATCGCCGACGACGACGCTGATTTTTCTTTGATCTTTTCCATTAAACCCTAAAAAATCATAGTAGTCGCCCCCGGTTTCATCACAGTAAATACTTTTTCCGGCAATGTCCAATCCCGGAATTTTAGGGTTTTTACCGGGCAGGAGCCTTTGCTGAACTTTCATTGCCAGATCCATGGATTGATGCAGCCGGAGATAGTCCTCCAGTTTGGGCCCAATCTCGTTGAAGGCCTGAACCACCAGATCACGCTCGTCTCCGGTACGCAAACCCAGTTTAACAGAGAAGTCGCCGCTGGACAGTTTCTTGGCGGCAGCGGTGATGCTTAACAGGGACCGTGTGATCATATAAGAGCCCAGCAGGGCGGCAGCGGCAAGGAAAACAACCGTTAAGAATGTTGCCGCACCGGCAAAAATGATCTGGTCTTTTATATACGTAAAAAATGTTTTACGGGCTTCATCCGGCAATGCCATGATAATCGATTTGGGTACGATCACCACAAATTGGATAAGATCATCAATCCCGGCATAAGCCCAAATTGATTCTTTATTCTTAAACGGCAGCGCTGCATATCCGGCCTGACCGATCCCGAGTTTTTTAACAACGACATCAAAACCGACATTTTCGGAAGATGAGAGCCATTCTTTTGCTGCCGCCGTCATCCACGATCCGGGATCGTGTTGATAGTCTTTATGGGCCAGGATTAAAAGCCCGGATTGACGCATCTGCGGATCGGGGGCGGTCGTCACAATAAACGAATGGGCATCGGATGCCCACAGCGGGGACAGCGCACTTTTTTGCAACGCTTCGGTAAAACGAATATCGATGGCCGCAACTCCCAGAAATGATCCATCGGGTCGGTATAAGCGTTTTGAAACCGTAAAGGTTAAAAACCCGGTGTTGGTATTTATGCGGGGCAGGGTCCAGGTCGGTGAATCTTTTGCTTCGGTGAACCATGGATACCGCCGGGGATCAAAACTATCCAGGTAGCCACCGTGACCGGGATAGGACATATAGATGCCATTGTGCAAACAGATATGGGCCCAGTGCAGTGTTTTGCCAAATTCACCGGATAGTTTTCTGAAGGTCGGTATCATCTGGCTCAGGGAGGCGAGATCAGAAGCGCCCTTTTCTTTTTCAAGGTCTGGCGGCAGCAAAAAAACGGGCTGATCGAAGCTAACCGAATTATCCAAAAACTCACCGTCATGGGTTTTTATGCGGAATCGCTCAACCGGCAAAAAATCTTCAGGAGCGGTCCGCGGATCTTCAAAATCGGCAGCAACATAAATTTTAGACAATTCAGCGAACTTTTTTGAAAAGGCGAGTTCGGCTTCACCGGCCAGAACTTGCAGGTAAAAGGCCATGGCATCTTTGTTTCGCTGTAAGACTTTTGCCGAATTTTCTGCGGTTTGCCGCAATTCCATCCCCACGATATGGGTGAGTCGCATACGCGCATCCTCAGAAATCGTTTTCCCCAAAAGCAGCGTTCCGCGCTGACTGACGATGGTGACCACAATCAACGGCGTCAGACTAAACACCAACAAAATGATAAAAAATTTCCAGCGCAGTTTCAGATTGAACCCAAAGCCAGGTATCATTTTTTAGATTCCTTAGAAAAGAAGATTGAATTCGAATGACTGCGGTTAAGCGAAGAGGCGGGTCAATTTTTAGGTCGATGGGACTTCTTTGGGCGTCTCAACTTCTGTTTGACAAACGATGTATTCGCGAATACGATTGCCCTCTTTTTCCTTGACGGTAATAAGGAAAGGACCTATTGCGATTTCTTCTTTCTCCTGCGGAATTCTGCCGATATAATCCAGAACATAGCCGGAGAAGGTGTCATATTCCCTGGAGTCGGGAATGTTCATTTTTATGATTTCGTTGACTTCATCAATTTCAGATTTCCCCAGAACCCGCCACTCATTGGACTTGGTTTTGACGATATGGTGCTCAACGGTATCGGTTTCATCAATGATCTCACCGACAATCTCCTCAAGGGCATCTTCAAGTGTGATGAGTCCGGAAACACCCCCGTGTTCATCGACAATGATGGCCATGTGTTGTTTTCGCTTTTTAAATTGCTGAAGCAAATTATCCAGTTTTTTATTTTCAGGCACAAAATAAGGTCCTCGCATGATTTTGCGGACATCAATCGGTTCATCGGAGGTGGCCTGATGCATGAGCAGATCTTTTATGTTTAAAATACCCACCACATGGTCGATATCTCCCTCGATAACCGGAATTCGCGTAAAACCGGATTTAACGATCTCCTCCAGCTTTAATGTCTCATTCACATCAATGACAAACATGTCCGCTCGGGGCGTCATGATCTCTGATGCATTGGTATCGTCGAATTCAAATATATTTTCAATCAACGCCTTTTCTTCTTCTTCGATCCCCCCCTCTTCTTCAACAACTTCGACAAAGGTCATCAATTCTTCTTCGGTAACAATGGGTTTCTTATGAATCTTTCCGGTCAGCTTGGGGATGAAATTTAAAAATACAACCAACGGTGTAAACAGAATCGAAAGCCAGTATAGCGGGAAAATGACCAGGCGCGCGATTAAGATGTTGTTGCGCGTCGCAATGGATTTGGGAAAAATTTCACCAAAAATTAAGATTAGAAAAGTCATGACACCGGTGGCAATCCCGACCGCATGGCTCTCGAATAAATCAATCGCGATAGCAGTGGCCATAGCAGAGGCACCGATATTAACAAGGTTGTTACCAATGAGGATGGTGGTAAGCAGGCGGTGGGGGTCGGCCTTCATTTTCTCTATTAGCTTATTGGAGGGCCTGTTTTGTTTGGCAAGATGAATTGCTTTTGCTTTGCTAATTGAGAACAGGGCGGTCTCAGCAGAGGAGAAAAATCCGGACAGCAAAAGCAAAACGAACAACGACACAAATTGATCAATTTGCATACAGTTCCCTAATTGTGTTTGCTTAACACAAAAATGATTCGAAAATGCTAATTATGCCCTAATATAATGATATTGAATGCGGGTGTCAATTTATAGTGCTTGCCATCATAATGAATATCATACCAGTGTAGGTCGGCGGCGCTGCCGCTTCGTGCTAAACCCGATTAAAAAGCCAATGATAAGTACCCCCGAGCCGGCCAGAAACCATTTAATGTAAGTGTTCATTACGAGGCTTGACAGCTGTTCCTCAAGCTGTTTTGCTTTGGCAGTCTGCTCAGCCAATTGTGAAGCCATACGATTATAATTGGCTTTAAGTGTTAAAAATTCGGCGTCTTCAGCTTTCAGCGCCTCGAAGTCGGTTTGCGTTTGAGTCAGCTGTTTTTGACTGGCTTCAAGCTCGCTGCTGAGTCTATTATTTTCCGTTTTCAGCCTGTTATTTTTTTCCAATAATTCAGCGGCCTGAAGCATCAAATTTTTATGCATGGTCTCCATGCGCTCAAGCTTGATGCCTTTCGTTTCATCAGGAGTCAGATATCTGCTCAGCACCCACCCTTCCTTGCCGTCGGGCAGTTGTACCTGAGACCATTCATCACCGAATTTAATAACTTCCATCTTCTGCCCGGATTCGATCACAGCGATTATTTTGTTTTCGATACTCGGCCCGGTTCTCAGCGTTAACTTCAGAATATCAGAAACATACATGGTCTCTGCGTAAACAGAAGCCGAA
>JASFPY010000214.1:0-5082 GCA_050115755.1 Desulfobacteraceae bacterium
AGGCTTTTGCCCCCGCGGAGCGGGATGACATTGCCCAAAGCGCTACGCCCATTATCCGTTGGCGCCTTGTCGTGTTTGCCGGTTAAAAAATGAGATGAAACATTTACTCTTTTTACGGGCTCAACCTAATTAAGCGATCAACTGTCTAAGCCTTTAAAAATGTCGTAACTTTTAAGGATTTCAAGCGCCCGCATTACCTGATTATCTGATCTGAGCTGGTCGATGCCTAGCGGGCCGACTCTAAACTCCATTTCTTGATTTTTCGGCTTTGATTTTTGAGGGTCGGACGTTTGGTTTTTATTTTTCTCCGGTTCAGCTTCAAGATGATTCATCAGGTCTTTTTCTTTTAGCAGGCCTTCTTCCTGCGACTCCTTGGGATCGATGCGTTTGTGCTTTAAAACAATGTCCGGTTCGATTCCCTTAGCCTGAATTGATCGGCCGCTGGGGGTGTAATACCTGGCAATGGTTAACTTGAGACCCGAGCCGTCACGCAGTGTCTCTACAGTTTGCACCGAGCCCTTTCCAAAAGAAGTGGTTCCCAGAATCAGGGCGCGTTTTTGGTCTTGCAAGGCGCCAGCCACGATTTCAGAAGCGCTGGCGCTGCCGCCGTTAATCAGCACCACCATTGGATATTTACGGCTGACCGTATCCGGTGTGGCCATATACTCCTTTGTATTTTTCTTGTTGCGCCCCTTAATGGATAAAATTTTGCCTTCATCCAGAAACAGATCAGACACCTTAATGGCCTGGTTCAACAAACCACCGCCGTTATTTCTCAAATCTAAAATAACGCCTTTGATTGGCACCTTGGCAGATTCCACTTTTTGCAAGGCCGCTTCAAGCTCTTTGGTCGTACTGCCTGAAAATTGTGACAGCCGGATGTAGCCGTAGCCGGGTTTGAGAATTATCTCTTTCACACTGACAATCGGAATAACATCACGAACCAATTCAAAATCAATTGGCTCTTTTTCACCTTCGCGTGCGATGGTTACCGTAACCCCGGTGCCTTTCGGCCCCCTCATCATATTCACGGCTTCACGCAAATCTTTAACCGGTTTGCCGTCGACTTTTATGATACGGTCCTGAGCGATGATGCCGGCTTTGTAGGCCGGCGTGTCCTCTATGGGGGATATTACGGTGACAAACCCATCTTTCATCGTGATGTGGATTCCGATTCCGGTGAACTTGCCTTTGGTATCGATTTGCAAATCTTCAAACGCTTCCGGTGGCAACAGCGATGAATGCGGATCCAGGCTTTGAACCATGCCCTGAATGGCTTTTTGAATAAGCTCTTTTGAATCTACTTCATCGACATACTCTTTTTCAACCAGCTGAATCACATCCGAAAAAATTTTCAACCCTTCATAGGACTCTTCACTTTTGGCGGCAAGATCACCAAAAAAACCGGCTCCAATCGTCCAGAAAACAGCGGCTGTTACCATGATCATCCAAAGCTTCACGTGCTGGATTTTTTTAAATCGCATTTAATTACTCCTTATTGGATACAAATTTCACACTAGCATTATGTCCCGCAGATAATTTACAAAACACGCTTTTGTTTTAACTGCCAGGAATAATCAGTTTTCAGGTGCCGGGTGTCAGGTGTCAGCATTCGACCTCGTTCATAGCTAATCGCTCTCATAGCTGATAGCTTAAAGGCTTGAGGCTTGGAGGCTCGGAAGCCAGAAAGCTAAAATCCATGAAGTTTTTGAGCCTCTAAGCCGACCAGCTTGCCAGCCTTCCAGCTATTTTGCTGACACCCGAACACTGACACCTGAAACTATAGATATTGTAGTGCGTAAAGAACGCAGCTATCTAAAATATACCATACAATTTCTGTTACTTTGTTGCGGAACACAATCTAGCTTGTTTCAAGCCACTGCATGGGGTCCAGTGGTTTTCCGTGGTGGCGGACCTCAAAATAAAGTTTGGGGCCGCTAATGGAACCACTATCGCCGACGGTCGCAATCACTTCTCCGGTCTCGACGGTATCCCCGGTTGATTTAAAGGCTTCTTCAATATGGGCATATACCGTATAGTAATTTTCCCCGTGGTCGATGATAATCATGTTTCCGTATCCTTTAAACCAATCCGCGTAAAGGATTTTACCGGCATAGACCGCCGCTATCGGTTCGCCTCTTTCGGTTTGAATCTCGATACCGGTGCGAAAATTCAAGACTTGATAGCTGGTATTTTTAAACTTACCGAAAAGACTTATTATTTTACCCTTTACCGGCATTTTAAGCAAGCCCTTATATGCCTGAAACGGCTCAGCGGCGCTATATTTTTGCGGTGTCGTAGCTGTCGATTCGACATCTAAATTTTTGATCTTCTCATCTAAATCCCGCGCTGCCCGTTTCAGAGATTCAACGGCGGCCAGCTGAGCGGATTTTTCTTTGCGTATGTGGGCCAGAAGCTTGGCGCGCTGACTGCGTTCAGCTGCCATCTGCTTGATTTGTTTTTGATACGCATCTACTCGCCGGTGCTTTTGGTTCCGATGCGCCTCCAGACGGGATCGGGCAGCTTCCAGATCCAGCCGATTGTCCATAAGCGCTTGGATCACCGTTTCATCGTAGCTCAGGATCCGCTCGATAGCTGTCTTGCGCTGCAGCAGCCCCTGTATGCTTTCGGCCGAAGCCAGCACATGGAATTTTCCCAGCCAGTTTAATTTATACAGGGCGACCAAACGCTTGGCGACATAGGTCTCTGTTTCCCTTATCTGATTTGTCAGTTTTTCAGACGCTGCGGCGGTTTCAGCTATTTTTTTTTCAAGCGCTTCAATTTCACGGCTGAGGCGGGCAATCCTTTTTCGGGATCGATTTAAAGCCTGGTCAACCTGATTTAGCCGGATAATAATATCGGTTTCCCGGTGGGAAAAATTTTGAATTTTGGCCTTGCCTTTTTCGATTTCTTGGTTGAGATCCTGGGCCTTTTTTTTGAACTCATCGATCCGGAGTTTCTGATCCTGCGCCTTTAAAATGGAGCCGGCTGAAAAAATCAATAAGCAGCCGGCCACAATTCCTAAAACCAGGATGCCGAATCTTTTGGAACCAAAAGTCATTATCACCATTTGAGACCTGTCATTCATAACAGATGATATTTTCATTTTATCGTGCAAAATTTAAAAAACAAACCACGAAAACACGAAACAAAAGAAACACGAAACACGAAATATGAATATTTTTTCGTGTTTTAATCCTTTCGTGCTTTCGTGGTAAAAAAATTATTCTGGCTCTCTCCGTATCAACTATGCCTTCAAATATTGCTTGAGGGAAAGGTATGACCCGAACCATCCGACCAGCATACTGAGCAAGATGATGGTGCCTGACACAAGCGGAGACAGAAATCGGATCTGAAAATTGCCGGAAAACCATCCCTGCTCGATGTTGGATACGATTACCAGATAGGCGAAAAATAATACGGCCAAACCGATGCTTGCACCGAATGCGCCTTGCAGCAGGCCCTGAAAGTAAAACGGGACTTTGATAAAGCGTTCGGCAGCTCCCACCAGCCGCATAATCTCTATTTCATCCTTACGGGAATAGATGACCAGCCGAATCGTATTGGCCACGATAAATACGGCGGCCATAAAAAATATGCCACACATGGCATATCCGGTTAATTTGAATAGATTAAAGATGCGCGTGTAACGGCTCAACCAACGCTGCCCGTATTCTACTTCTTCAACTTCATCCAGGGCTTCGATTTGAGCTGCTAAAAATTCTACCTTATCCCAGCTTTGGGTCGCAGCGTTCATCCTAATTTCAAGTGCATCCGGTAGTGGATTTTCGGCCAGATTGTCAAATAATGAGGCCTGCCGTTTCATCTGTGCCTTCAGTTGGGTAAAGGCCTCTTTTTTTGAAACAAACCGGACGTTTTCAACACCGGAAATGCTTTGAATCCGGCGGGTTAAATCCTTCAATGGCGGGCCGGGCAATTCCGGTTTCAGGTAGGCCATAACCCGCAACCCCTTTTTCCAGAAATTCATAATATCGTTGGTATTGGTAAAAAAAAGAATAAATGCGCTGACGATTAGAATCGACAGCGAAATGGTCAAAAGGGTGATGATATTGAGCAGCCGGTTCTTGCGGAAGTCCTCTATGGCCCGTTTAAAAAATAGAATCATCATAATGCTTTTCAGTAAACGTCGATCCTTCCAATCGTCCCTGTCTTAAAAGCAGGACCCGCCCGCCGGTTTTTTTTATAAGATCTTTGTCATGGGTTGCAATGACAACCGTGGTTCCCCGGATGTGAACGCCGTTGAGCAAATCCATGATGATATTGGCGGAGTCATCATCCAGGCTTCCGGTGGGCTCATCGGCCAGGATGATTTTTGGGTCACCGACGATGGCGCGGGCAACGGCGATGCGCTGCTGTTCTCCGCCGGACAAGCTTGGCGGGAAAGCGTTTTGTCGATCCTCCATGCCGACCAGTCGCAGCACGCTTCTCACTTTTTTTTGAATCAGGCGCCTTTTTCTGCCGGAGGCCTCCAGCACAAGCGAAACATTTTCGAAAACAGTTCGGCTGGCGATGAGTTTATAATCCTGGAATATAATACCGAATTTTCTGCGCAGAAAAGGGATGCGTTTGCGGGGAACGCGGGAAAGGTTCATACCGTCTATCAGCACCTGGCCTTCTGACACCGATTCAGCCAAATACAGGAGTTTTAGCAGAGTGGTTTTTCCCGCTCCACTTGGACCGGTTATAAATACAAAATCATTTTTAGAAATATCAAGGGTAATATCAATCAGAGCCTTTTTGGTACCGTAATTGTGATGAACATGGAACATCCGAATTATTGAGCGCTTGACATCTGCTTCAATCATTCCATCACTTCCTGGCCCATCGAACGGAACAGCGTGGCTTTTGAAATCTTAAAATCATATAAGGCGTTAAAATAGTTGGTCAGCGTATTGGACAGCAAGGTCTGGGCGTCCAGAACCTCAGTGGTGGTAGCCACCTGTTCTTTAAAGCGTTCCTGGTTTATTCGAAAGTTCTCTTTGGCCTGCTCAATTGCTTTTTCAACGGTGATGATATTTTTTTCACTTTCTTTGGTCCGCAGATATGACGTTTTTACCTCCA
>JASFPY010000215.1:0-5058 GCA_050115755.1 Desulfobacteraceae bacterium
CCTTTGTATAGCAGTGGTTTTTAAACCTCAGATCAGGTTCAAGGGCAAGGCGTCAGGCCGATCGAGAAAGCGCAGTCCGCCAGGATGTGTGGCGGATGAGCATTTATCGGAGGCCTGCAACGCAGCCATTGGGCCTTAGATGGGGTTTTGAAACCACTTCTAACGACATCGGGGTGGCAATCAGGCCTGTGATTCCTGACCAACTCCCAGCTCCTCACGGGTGAAACGGATGCTATCGACGACAGCCTGGTACTCTCGACGGCGGGCCTCCTCAGGGCCGTCGCCCTCAGGATCGAACTCCACTTCGATATTGAGGCGCTTCATATTCGGATTCGCCCGGATAATCTCGTAGGCCTCCCGCATGGGAACGTCTCCCGTTCCGGTGGCGACACCGACGATGCGGCAGCCGTATTGATCAAAGACAATGCGATGGTCAGAAAAATGATTGGTGAAGGACACGGGCGCCAGCTTGCGAATGGCTGTCAGCGGGTCCTCGCCCACCATAAGCGAGTTGTTGGTGTCAACACAACCGCCGACATAGGGGTGGTTAACCCGGTTGATAATCCACAGCACCTCGTCACTGAAGGCCTCGGTATGATTCTCCAGGCACAGCCGCACACCGGCGTTTTGAGCAACGGGAGCAGCGGCTTCGGCTTTGCGGGCAATCTCTTCCAGTTGTGGAATCACCGCCGGATGAAAGGCCGAGCCGCACACCGGATGCGGCCTGTTGATGTCCATGCTGATTTTTCCGACATCCGAGCCGATTTTTTCAGCAATGGCAATACCCTCTTCCATGGTATGGGTCAGGCGGTCATCGTATTCAGATGCGTCCAATGAAAAATTGTACTCCAGGAACAATCCTCTTTCTTCAGCGGCCCGGCGCACATCGCGCAGATGCGTGTCATCGGTGGAGCCCAAATCGGCGGCCGTCAAATGCAGGCCGTCGAGCCCCAGTTTTTTGGCCTCGCCCATCAAACCGAAGATATCCCAGACCGGCTCCCAGGCAAGTTTGTAGCCGCCCCAGTTCTGTCCCATACCGTGCAAATGCAAACTGTAGGTATGTAATCCCAATAACATAATGAATCCTCCTGCAGAGAAAATGATTATCGAGGACGAGTAAGAGTACGAGGACGAATATTATACAACCTTACTTTCCCTGGTACTCGTCGTCGTGCTCGTTCTCGATCCAAATATCCATTTGAGCCATGACCATCGTTTCCCGAAAAAGTGTTTTGAAATCATTATGGATCACGACACTAATGACTCATCAATGTCTTGCCCTTCTTACCCAACCCCTCTTTGTAGCGCGTCGGCCGCAGTGGATTGTCTTTGGGATCCATTGCACCGGTCACCAGATCGCTAACCCATTTGCCCGCCTGGGGAGAAAGCATCACGCCGGCCCAGTAGCCGCAATTGACATAAAACCCGGGGACTTCGGGCACCGGACCGATCAGGGGCTGGTCATCGGGGGTGTACATATAATATCCGGCTGAGGTATTCATGTCGGGTTGTCTCACGGTTTTTTCAATTTCTTCGAAAAACGGGGTTAAGCGCTTGACTTTGTCCAGTGTTATGGCCGGAAACTCCCAGTCCGTCGGGACTCTCTCTGTCGGTTGGCTGACCGGTTCGTCTGTATCCACCCACCCGATAATCACTCCTCCCGCTTCGGGGCGCCAGTAGGAATTGTTGTCGACATCCACCGTAAACGGTGCATCGGAAGGGATCGCCACTGAAGTTTTAACATAAACTTTTTGCCGGCGAACCGGCTCAAGCGGCAAATCCACTCCGGCCATTCGCCCGACCTCACCAGCGAAGGGGCCGGCGGCATTGATTACGTTGCGGGTCTGCAGGGCACCCCGATCGGTTTCCACGCCATACACACCTTTGTCGTCTGTTTGAATCCCGATCGCCTTGGTGTTCAAAAAGAATCTGGCATTACTGCCCTTGGCAAATCCCTGGGTCGTTTCATGACACGACAGCCAACCGTCCCGCTGCCGGAATGTTGCGGCCAAAACCGAGTCAGAGACAAACGGAAATCGCTTGAGAATATCCGCGCGCTCTAACAATTCCGAATCGGTTACCCCCAGTTTGTGTTGCTGGGCAATATTTTCTTTAAGATCATTCACGGCCTCCGGGCTGTCGGTCAAAAAGAGATACCCCTGTTGCTTGATCGATATGTTGTAGTCCGGAATGCCAATGACTTCATCAAAGTGCTCAAACATCTCGATACTGGGCTGGGCTAAGGCCGCCATGCCCGGCTCGGTAAACTGGGCCCGAAAACATTCGGCTGACGCCGGCGTCGTCAATGTTGACAGGCCGTCCCGCATCTCGACGAGAACAACGTCCAGCCCGGCCCTGGACAGCCAGAAGGCTGTGGCGGTGCCCACAATACCGCCGCCGATCACGACAGCATCGGTCTGGCCAAAATCGTTTTCCGTCGGGGTAAAAATCTTTCCCATTTCCGCTATCCTCCTGTTAAAGGTTTAAAAAAGCCGACTTAATCACATCGAAAATTATGAATGATAAAAATCTATAACCGAATGAAATTGGTATGTCAATATGTTTTTCAGATGGTCTGACCAATTTTTATGTATTCCATTATTGAATGAAGTTCCCCGCAGCAACTGCGGGGTATCAAAGCGGAACCCGCCTTCGCTCAGAGGCGCTACGGCGCGGTTCGCCTTGCGCTTCATCCCTATAGCCAGCTACAGGGTATTGAGGCGAAGGCGAATAAACATCCGTCTGCTTCTGTAATATTTTCCCCAAAAGTTAGCCCCCGATCTTTACGCAGATTGGGGGCTTGTATAATCCAATATTTTATTATAATTCAGATTTTTACAATCTTATCGGGCTGACTGAATCTTAACAAAGTTTGCATCAGAACGGGATATCATCATCCTCGGGCGCCTGAATGGGCCCACCCTGAAATTCGGAAGCCGTTTTTCCACCCGCCGCGCTGGTTCCGGCGCCAGCATCCCGTCCGCCAAGAAATTGAACGTCAGTCGCTACAATTTCGGTCGTATACCTTTTGTTGCCGTCTCGGTCTTCCCATGAACGGGTCTGAATCCGTCCCTCAACATAAACTTGTCTCCCTTTTTCTAAATACTCACCGCAAATTTCGCCCAGCTTTCTCCAGGCAACTATTCGGTGCCACTCGGTTCGTTCCTTTTTTTCACCCGTATCCTTATCTTTCCATTCCTCAGATGTTGCAATGCTAAAATTTGCAACCGCCGCCCCACTGGGGGTGTAACGAACTTCAGGATCACTTCCCAACCGACCGATTAAAATCGCCTTGTTAATTCCTGACATTTTCCCCTCCACCTGTTGAAGTTTAGAATGAATAATCTTTAGTACAAAAAAGGCCTTCCAATGTCAATCTAACCTTTGCTTTCGTTGCTGAAAGGCTTTTTTCGCCTGGCCCTTTTACTCGATGCTATATTAACCGCAGGCCCACGCAGACGGATACAGACCTTTTGTCCGGGCGACCACGCCCGCCTCGCCTGAGCGGCTTGCGATGGCGGGCAGGCCCGCCCGGACAAAACCGTACATTGCTTCGCAATAAAAACATTTTAGGATTAACCCCTTGGGTTGGTAATATGTATTGCATGCAGGGGAGGGATGTGGTTTTTATTTAGAGGCCATGTCTTCAGAATCTCCCCTATTTAAGCGCATCAAACGCCATGTCATCGGCCGGGATCGCACATTTTTTGCCGCAACACCGCCCGGTTTTGAAGCGCTTTGCCTCCAGGAGTTTTTGCATCTTCATCCGGCTGTCGGCAATGCCCGGGTAATCTCCGGTGGTGTGGAGTTTAAGGGGCGGCTCAATGATTGCTACCGTGCAAATTTATATCTGCATCTGCCCAACCGCATTTTAATGCGCATCAACACATTCAAATCATCCAATTTCAGACAACTTGAAAGAAAAGCTGCCGATATTCCCTGGGAATTGTATCTGCACCCTGGCAGCCTTTTAAAGGTGCATGTGGCCACCAGGCGTTGCCGGCTGCATCATTCGGCTGCAATCTCAGAAAGATTTCAGAAAACCATCGCCAGCCGTCATCTCCAGATCAAACCCGATGAGAAGATCCAAAAGATCCCGCCGACCGATCAAAATTTATATGTGCGGGGCAGTGAAGATCGTTTCACCGTATCGATTGACAGCAGCGGTGAGCTTCTTTACAAACGCGGCCTAAAAAAACACTCCGGCAAAGCACCGCTGCGGGAGACACTTGCAGCAGCTGCTCTGCGCCTGGCAGGTTATAAGGGCGGTCAACCGTTGATCGATCCGATGTGCGGCGCCGGAACGTTTTCACTGGAGGCCGCTCTGATGGTCAAGCGCATTCCGCCGGGCTGGTTTCGTGATTTTGCGTTTGCCGGCTGGCCTTCATATGTTGCCAAACGATGGGATTATATCCGGCGTCAAGCCCAAACCGGCTTTTTACAGCACAAACGACCACTGATCTTTGCCTCAGATACCGATCCCCACGCCTGCCGGAGGCTAAGGGTGTGTGTTGAAAAATACGGCCTCTCCGATGCCGTCAGGGTGTATCCAAAAAACTTTTTTGATCTGCATCCCCGGGAACTTGCCGATCAGACCGGGATCATTTGCATTAACCCGCCTTACGGTCGTCGCCTGGGCGGAAAGCAGGAATCTGAAAAATTTTTTGGAGCTATTTGTGACAGACTCAAGCAGTCGTATCAAGGGTGGAAACTGGCACTTTTTGCGCCCAGCAGGAAATTAGCAGACACGGTTCCATTTCAAACAAAATCATATCCCGTTTTGCATGGCGGGTTAAAGCTGACGTTACTGGTTGGAAAAATTCAATGAGGTTTCAAAGCGTGGTGTTTTTTGACTAAATGATGCACTCTGATTCACCACAAAGAACACGAAGATGCACGAAGAAAAATTCAAAATTTTTTAACTTTGTGTCCTTCGTGATCTTCGTGGTTAAATTTAGCTATGTAAATAAATTTGCGTCGTTATCTTGAGATAATCGTTAAATTGGTGTCAAACGAGAGCGCTTTGATATTTGACAGCACGGTGCTTCTTATCTATTA
>JASFPY010000216.1:0-5041 GCA_050115755.1 Desulfobacteraceae bacterium
GAAGACCGTGCTGACCGATATCGAGGATCTGCCGTTTCTGGCAATTGAAAGCGATGGCTCTCCTTTTCCGCAGCTCATCGATGCCAAGCTTGAAACGTTCTGTTTGCGGGCCGAAAGGCTGCATAACCGCTTAATGAAATACGGAAATAAATCCCAAAGACCATAATTTTTACATTCCAAATCTCGGAAGACAAATGGCAAACAAATGTTTTGCAAATTGCATGAAAGCCACCATACTGCCGTGGTGGCCCAGGCTGTAATCGTCGTCTGCCTGACAATAAACACTGCTTCACCCGGAATAGGTGAAAGCATGTCACCGACAACCCCTACAGAAAGCATCCCCTTACCCGAACCGCGTTATGCTGGAGATGTATCGGTCGAACAGGCCTTGCGCGAAAGAAGGTCTGTGCGATCATATAAAGATGATCCGCTGGACATCAGCGAAATTTCCCAGATCTTGTGGTCGGCTCAGGGCATTACCAGCAGGCAGGGCTTTCGGACGGCACCTTCCGCCGGTGCCCTGTTTCCATTGGAGCTATACCTCATTGCCGGAAACGTCAAAAACCTGCCGGCCGCCATTTATAAATACACGCCTGGAGACCATGCGTTGCTTGAAATTGTCTCAGGAGACAGGCGATCCGATCTCAGCCGTGCTGCACTGCGTCAGGGCTCCATAAAAAAAGCGCCCGCGGTTATATTGTTCTGCGCTGTATATGAGCGTACGACCGGCAAGTACGGTCAAAGGGGAATCCGTTATGTTCACATGGAGGTCGGTCACGCAGCCCAGAATATATGCTTGCAGGCAATTGCACTGGGACTTCATACGGCGGTGATCGGTGCCTTTCATGACGCAGAGGTGAAAAAAATTGCAAAACTGCCCGCTGAAGAGCAGCCATTGTATTTTGTACCGGTGGGTCGGTAGGTGCCAGAGGACAGATGATAAAACAGAGAACCGCAGAACACCGAACAAGGAATAACGAATTTCGAAGTAAAAAGCATACTTGAGTTACACAAATAACCTTCTGCGGTTCGAAATTCCTTGTTCGATATTCGATATTCAGACGATAACCAATCTGGTATTGAAACCATGAATAAATAAGGAGCGAGATTTTTGGAAAAAAACAGGAAAGCCGTCTGGGGCTGGGCACTTTACGATTGGGCGAATTCTGCTTTTGCCACCACTGTGATGGCTGGATTTTTCCCGATTTTCTTTAAACAGTTCTGGAGCGCCGGTGCGGATGTCAATATCAGCACCGCCCAGCTTGGATTCGGCAATTCCATCGCCAGTTTAATAGTGGCCCTGATGGCCCCCATTCTGGGTGCGATTGCCGACAAAGGATCGGCCAAGAAAAAATTTCTGATTTTTTTTGCCTATCTGGGTGTTCTGATGACGGCGGCTTTATTCCTGGTCCAAGAAGGACAATGGGTCTTGGCCATATTTGTCTATGCGATGGGCATCATCGGGTTTTCCGGGGCCAATGTCTTTTATGATTCCCTGCTGCCCGGCATCGTCAGTGAAGAAAAAATTGACTACGTCTCCGGTCTGGGCTTTTCCATGGGTTATCTCGGCGGCGGCTTGCTGTTTCTGATCAATGTGCTCATGACATTGATGCCGCAAAAATTCGGATTACCCGATGCAGCAACTGCCGTTCGGGTATCATTCCTGTCCGTGGCTTTGTGGTGGGGCCTGTTTACTTTTTTTACCATATTCTGGGTACCGGAAAAAAAGGGCGCTGCTGCGCATAAAAGCGCGCAAAATATTGTCGCTGCCGGTTTCAGGCAATTCGCCGGGACCTTCAAAAAAATTCGTCACCTCAAAGTGGTTTTTCTCTTTTTGCTCGCATATTGGTTTTACATCGACGGGGTTGATACCATTATCCGAATGGCGGTTGATTACGGCCTCTCTATCGGGTTTGAATCCAGTGATTTAATTGTGGCGCTCTTAATCGTTCAATTTGTCGGGTTCCCAGCCGCCCTGGTCTTCGGCAAATTGGGAGAGCGCTGGAGTGTTCGCAAATCCATCTATCTCGCTATTGCCATCTATATGGGCGTCACCGTTTGGGGCACGATGATGACCCAGAAAATGGAGTTTTACATTCTGGCTGTGGTCATCGGCCTGGCACAGGGCGGTATCCAGGCCCTCAGCCGCTCTTATTATTCCCGCCTGATTCCCAAAAACAAGGTGGCCGAATACTATGGATTTTACAACATGCTGGGCAAGTTCGCCGTCATTTTCGGCCCGCTTTTGATGGGACTTACCGGTCTGATCGCCAAACGCCTTTTGATGCCGCCTGCGGCCACGCCCGAGCAGGTAATCGCCGTGGGACAGCTGGCTTCGCGCTGGGGGATTGGCTCCATTTTAATTCTCTTTATTGCCGGAGCGGTTCTATTTTATTTTGTCGACGAAGAAAAAGGCAGGCAGCAGGCTGCGTTGCTGGAAACCGATTAAAACCAGGTTTCAGGTGTCAGGTATCAGGAATAGATGGTTTCAGGTGTCAGGTTTCGGGTGTCAGACGGATTACTGGCACTCTATCCGTTTATCTGGTTTGATTGGTTTAATTCGTTCAATTGGTTCGATTTTATACCAACCAATGAAACCAATGAAACAAATAAAACAATCCCTTGCACATTGAATTTCTGACACCTGACACCTGAACACTGAAACCTAGCCTCTTTGCAGCAGTTGATTGACCACTTTTTGCAGTTCTACCGAATTATCAGAAAAAATCCACTCCACGCCCCGATTCAGTTCACGAAATAAACAATTTTTTGAGTTTACATAGCCGGTGGCCAATTTCTGGTTGAATGCTTTGTGCTTTTTCAGACGGGACCTGGTTAGCAGGAGGTAATGACCGGCAAAGCCGCCGTAGTTTTGCTCAATTGCCAATTTACTTAGCTGTAAGAAATTTAAATGGGCAACGGGAAGCAAAGCGGATCTGGGAACACACTCGATTAGGTCGAACATATGCGGCACCAGAGTAAGGAGATGATAATCGGCCTCCGGCACCAACGGGGAAAGCAGATCTTCTAAAATTCGATTTTGGACACCCGGGTCTGGATAGTGCTCAGCTTTTATCTCGATCATCAAATGAACTTTTTTTCCGTATTTTTGGATCATTTCGGCAATTGACGGGACCAGGGGGCAGCAGGAATTTAGTTCCGTCAGGGTCACCTGCCGAATGCAATGGTCGAGGCCAAACACCCTGTCAAGTCCGGCGTCGTGGTTGGCAACCGGATTCAAATCTTTAGTCCAGCGCAGATCAAACTCGATTCCCCAAACCCCCTGACTTTCAGCCCGATCAAAGGCAGCAATGGTATTTTCAAATATATTGTGATTATCGTAATCCCCCCGATGCGAAATAATCTTACAGCGCTGCAAGCGGTCTCTTTCGGGAACGGCCTGTGGCCAGCGGGCATAGGAATAATCAATGATTTGGCGGAGCTGTGTTTCCAAGATATTGAAAATTTTCATTTTAAGTGATTGAACATGTGCATTTTTCACCACGAAGACACAACGTTCACGAAGGGTTCAAGATTTTTTTTCAATCGTCATCTTATCATTTTTCTTCGTGTTCTTCGTGTGCATTGTGGTGAATATCCTTAATGTTAGGCCCCACGGTTTAGAAGCTTTTGATCGGTATCGCCATTTTTGATATAAAATAAGTTTACTAAAAGAGCTAACAGTCGAATGCAAGCATAAATGAGGGTGATGACACAGAGAATCGACTCGTAGTTCAGCGAGGCAATCTGGTTGAATCTTTGATGGGTAAAATCTTTCTTCCGGCTAACGGTATTGCGGGTGTTCAACTTTTGTAAGTTTTTTTAAGCTTCTGAGCTTTCGTTTACTGGATATCTGATTTTTTGATTTCGTCAGTCGTTTGAGGCTGACAAATCTGGGACCTTTTCCATTACCGCTTAGATCCGGAATCGGTATGCGGTTGGTAAAATGCCGCGACAATTCATCCACCGTTTTGATCTTCTCTGATTCGGTTAGATTCATTCCGGACCGAACCCCGATCATGGCCAAATCGGTAATGGCCAGGGGGATTCCACCTTCATGGCTGCGGGTGACATGCTCATCGGACCAGATTTTTTCACCGGTGCGGGTGTCCCAAACCGTAATCGCGGCACCCACTGCCATCTGGGAATAGATGCCTGCGTACAGCCTTTGAAATTCGGTGACTTCACCGACAACAACCGCATCGCAACGCAGAATCCGGCCCAGTCTTTTCACCGATACATCGCTGAGCTTTTCATGGTCCATCAGATTATAGCGTCTAAGCTTACGATCAACTTCATACAGTTCAATATCCTTATACGGTTGCGCACTCAGGTGGCTGTAAAATGTTGTCCGCACAATTTCATCGATGTCTTCTGAATCGGTCTGGTTGCCAAATGGCAGAATGGCAATGGATTTGGGAGCATTTCCGTGAATGACTTCCTGTTCGCTGTTCTCAGTGTCTTTGACAAATGGAAGTTTGGCGCCGCACCCGCACAAAAGGATAAGGCCGATTACAACCGCTATCCATCTTACTTTTCCCCTGACAGATATTGCCCTACCGGTTATCTCAACCAAATCATATCCCCCTTTTGTCAATTCGCATCCGATCTCAGGGCCTCGAATGCGCGCTGCCGCCTCCGCCAATATGGTTTTCTTCATTAAAAATACATCAAGATTCCAGCAGCATAGACAAAATTTACAAAAAAAGCTGGGCCACCATAACCCGGTAACCCAGCTTTCAAATCTCCTCTGGCAACCCGGCGATCCGCCAGCGGCGGACCCGTGGCTTTCCGTCTCCCGATTACTCGGGGTTTGGCTTTTTCATGCGTATTTTTTTGTATTTATTTCAATTCCCGTTTCCTGAGTATGCAATAACCGAGCCCAGAATATGAAAATTTAAAAATCAAATTATTTCATATGGTTATATCTGTATTGGACATTTAAACCGGCGCCCTTCTGACAAATTATGTCAGATTTTGTGACAAAAAAAGCTTTACGAATGGATTGGTCCAAAGGATTTCATTATCGGCGGAGAATCAA
>JASFPY010000217.1:0-5029 GCA_050115755.1 Desulfobacteraceae bacterium
AGGTCGTCGATGTTTTTTATGTTAGAGATATCAATGGACAAAAGGTGGATTTACCGGATCAGGTGGCGAGTATAAAAGCTGCCATAATGAATCGGCTTCCAGCCGCCCAAACGGATCATTTGAGCAAATAAATTACGCTTCGCTTTAAGCGCAAATAATTCGTTTGAAACAAACCAATTTAAAAGGAGGTTTTAACATGAAGAAAATCGAGGCGATCATCAAGCCTTTTAAACTCGATGACGTCAAAGAGGCCTTGAACAAAATCGGTATCCAGGGGATGACCGTTTCAGAGGTCAAAGGATACGGGCGTCAGAAAGGCCATAAGGAAATTTACCGCGGCGCCGAATATGCAGTGGATTTTATTCCCAAAATTAAAATCGAAATTGTTATTGATGCTGACCGCACCGATCAGGTCGTCGAAGCGATCCGGGAGGCTGCCAACACGGGCAAAATCGGCGATGGCAAGATTTTTGTGCTACCGGTAGAGCAGGCCCTGCGGGTGCGGACAGGGGAGACGGGCGCTGATGCGCTATGAGGCATAGCGCATGGGGCATGGCGCTTAGGGCAAAATACACAAGAAGCAGAGAGTTGCGAATTTGGGTTGCGGAAAAACAAAACGCTATTTTTTCACCGCGTTTCTAGTTCGCCCCATGTTAAGCATATAAATCCAAAATAAGATTTTATTAATAAATTCCATAAAGGAGGAAGTATCTGATGACACCCAAAGAAGTATTGGAAATGGCAAAGGAAAACGGCACAAAGGTCGTTGATCTGCGGTTTATGGATTTTCCGGGATTATGGCAGCATTTTACGGTTCCGGTGAGCGAACTGGAAGAATCCAGTTTTGAAGACGGTTTTGGCTTTGACGGCTCCAGCATTCGGGGCTGGCAGCCGATTCATGCCAGTGATATGCTGGTGGTTCCCGATGCAACAACCGCAAAAATGGACCCGTTTTATGAAGCCCCGACCCTGGTATTGATCTGCAACATTGTTGATCCGGTCACCCGAGAAGCCTATAGCCGCGATCCGCGAAATATTGCGCAAAAAGCAGATGCATATTTAAAAAGCAGCGGAATCGGTGATGTGGCCTACTTCGGCCCTGAAGCTGAATTTTTTATCTTTGATGATATCCGCTTTGAATCCACCCGCTTCTCTGCCTTTTATGAAATCGATTCTGTCGAAGGCAACTGGAATACCGGCCGGGACGAGGGCCCCAACCTGGGCTACAAGCCGCGGCACAAAGAAGGCTATTTCCCTGTTCCGCCCATGGATAAATTTCAGGATCTGCGCACCGAGATGGTCCTGACTTTGGAGAATCTCGGGATCGAAACCGAGGCCCAGCATCATGAGGTAGCCACCGCCGGCCAGGCCGAAATCGACATGCATTTCAAGCCCCTGCTGCAAATGTCAGATCAGCTCATGTGGTTTAAATATGTGCTTAAAAATGTAGCCTATCGCCACAATCACACCCTCACCTTCATGCCAAAACCCCTGTTTGAGGATAACGGCACCGGTATGCATACGCACATCAGCATCTGGAAAGAAAACCAGCCACTTTTTGCCGGTGACAAATATGCCGGAATATCTCAGGAAGCGCTTTTCGGCATCGGCGGTATCCTGAAGCACTGCCGTGCGTTGACGGCCTTTACCAACCCGACCACCAATTCTTACAAACGCCTGGTACCGGGTTTTGAGGCTCCGGTCAATCTGGCATACTCCAGCCGCAATCGCAGTGCCGCAGTCCGCATCCCGATGTATTCGACATCACCGAAAGCCAAACGCATCGAGTTCCGAACCCCGGATCCGTCCTGCAACGGGTATCTGGCCTTTTCAGCCATGCTGATGGCCGTCATTGACGGCATCCAGAATAAAATTGACCCGGGCGATCCGCTGGATAAAGACATTTACAATCTTCCACCCGAAGAGTTGGCTGAAATCCCATCGGCTCCCGGATCCCTGGATGAGGCTATCGAAGCTTTAAAAGCCGATCAGGAATTCCTTTTAAAAGGCGATGTGTTCACCCAGGACGCCATCGACATGTGGATCGATTACAAAACCGAAAATGAAATCAACGACATCAAACTGCGTCCACATCCTCATGAGTTTTACCTCTATTACGATATCTAAAATCCGGCTGGCCCGTTAGCCGGTTGTCCTGTTACCGGTTATAAAAAACCCCGCTTGTTAAAGCGGGGTTTTTTATTGCTGCAAACAAAACCATTTCTTAACCGGCAAACGGACTAACGGGCAACGGGCTCAACCTTTGACATGTGAGCATTTTAAATCGGTTTGTAACACAGCTATCGGGCAGCAGATGATGGTTAGGCAGGCGAATCTATCTGTATGATTTGTACTCAACACCATACTTCTGCGCCTTATAGGCAAATTTCCTGACGGTCGTCTTTAAGATTTCAGCGGCCATGGTGATGTTGCCCCGGGTATTTTTTAGGGCGTCGATGATCATCTCTTTCTCAAGGCTGGCGACGGCATCTTCCAGTGAGAGCGCGGGTACGGTACCCGATTCCTTACCGGTTTGAAGGGTTGGCGGCAGGTGATAACTGTGAATCACGCCCTCTTCGCAAAGCAGCACTGCACGCTCGATGCAGTTTTCAAGCTCTCTTACATTTCCCGGCCAGTGGTATTCCATGAGCATGTCAATGGCCGGCGTTGACAGTCTTTTTATATTTTTGTGATTTTCCCGGGCATATTTTTCGAGAAAATGGTCTGCCAGCAGCAGTATATCGGTCTTTCGCTCGCGAAGTGGCGGCAGGTATATCGGAAATACATTCAATCTATAGTAGAGATCAGCCCTGAAGGTCTCGTCCTCAACTGCCTCCTCCAGATTTTTATTGGTGGCGGCGATAATGCGGACATCGGTTTTGAGGGTCCGGTGTCCGCCCACCCGCTCAAACTCTTTTTCTTGAAGTATCCTGAGCAGATTGGCCTGAACATCCAATCCCAGCGATCCGATCTCATCGAGAAAAATAGTGCCCTTGTGGGCCAGCTCAAATTTCCCGATTTTTTGTTTGATGGCACCGGTAAAAGCACCCTTCTCATGGCCGAACAACTCGCTTTCAATCAGATTGACAGGCAAAGCGGCACAATTGACTTTAACAAAGGGATTCTTTGACCGATGGCTGCTGTAATGAATGGAGTTGGCGACCAACTCCTTGCCGGTACCGCTTTCGCCCCGAATCAGAACGGTTGCATTGCTCCTGCAAACCTGCGAGACCATTTGAAAAACCTCACGCATTTTATTGCTGTTACCGACGATATTGTTGATGCTGTATTTGTCTTTGAGCACGTTTTGCAACCGCCGGTTCTCCTCACGCAACCGTTCTTTTTCCAAACGAATGGTTTCAAGCTTGATAACATGGCTGGCGATCATCGCTGCAATAACCGAAAGCAGTTTTTCGCCGCTTTTGAGCGAATAGGCCTTATCAAACGGCCGGTCCACACTGAGGGCTCCGATGACCTGTTTGCCTTTTTTGACCGGAACGCAGATAAATGAACGCTCCTTGCCCTTTTTTTTCTGCCGTGTCGCCGTGCGGTCCAAAAAGAGCGGCTCCTTACTGATTTTGGGAATGGAAACCGCCTTTCCGGTTTCGATCACCTTGCCGGTAATTCCTTCTCCAAGCTTGTACTTGACCCGGTTCATGGTGCTTTGTGTCAGGCCGTGGGCCACTTCGATATTAATCTCATTGCGCAGGGGATTCAAAATTGTTATAGTGCCTTGCGCCATATTGAGCGAACTCGACAGGATATCCAACACCTTATACAGAGACTTTCTCAAATCCATATGTTCGTTTAGCGTATTCGTTATTTCGTAAAGAAGCGTAACTTCTTCAATGGGTTTCATGTTAAAATTTTTTCCAAAAATTTTAAGTCAGGGGCTTCGCCCCAATTCAATAAATCATTGAATTTTAGCGATAGCGGATTACGAATCTGTCGATATAAAATATAAATAATACATTTTTGTAAAAAATAACATAACCCATCTTAAAAGAAAACAATAATCTGGGATCTCGTTTTTGCCAATGGCTGGCCGTCGTTTGAAACTCGTTAGTGTTTTGCAATGGCTGTGATGCATGCTAATGCTTATAGCCTTCGAAGAATTATTTAATTCCGCATTCCACATCCCGAATTCCGAATTCAAATGATTTTGCATATCGACATGGATGCGTTTTATGCCTCCGTGGAGCAGCTCGATGATCCCCGGCTAAGGAACAAATGCGTCATTGTCGGCGGGACTTCCAACCGCGGCGTGGTTTCGGCTGCCAGCTATGAAGCCAGACAGTTCGGCATCCATTCAGCCATGCCGATCTATCAGGCCAAACAGAAATGCCCCCACGCCAGTTTTGTGCCCCCGCGCATGGGCCGCTATAAAGACGTGTCGAAAAAAATAATGGCCATCCTGAGGAATTTCTCTCCCCTGGTGGAACCCGTGTCTATCGATGAAGCTTACCTGGATGTAACGGGATGCCAGCGACTGTTTGGTGGACCCCGGGAAATCGCATGGGAAATTAAACGAAAAATTAGAGAAGCCGTTGAGTTGACCTGCTCGGTGGGGGTGGCGCCCAACAAATTCCTGGCAAAGATTGCCTCCGACATGCAAAAACCCGATGGCCTGACCGTGATCCTGCCGGAACAGATTTTGCCGTTTATTAATTCGCTTCCCATAAAAAAAGTTCCCGGCGTCGGCAAAAAGATGTTTCGTCAGCTTGAGCTGTTGGGCATTCGAACGCTGGGCGATGTGCAACGGCTGCCGGAAAAATCGTTGATAAAGCATCTGGGCAAATTCGGCAAACGCCTGCGTTCACTTTCATCCGGCAGCGACGATTCCCCGGTAACACCGCATGCGCCTCACAAATCCATCAGCAGCGAACGAACACTGGCAGCAGATACGCGTGATGCTCAGCTGCTGAAACGCCACCTTTTAAGCCAAGCCGGGGAAGTGGCCCGGCAGTTAAGACAGGCGGGCCTGCGCGCGAAAATCATTACCCTCAAAATAAAGGATGAGGACTTTAAA
>JASFPY010000218.1:0-5028 GCA_050115755.1 Desulfobacteraceae bacterium
AACCATCGCCGCTGTTTTGGCCGCAAGCGGCTGTTGGGTGCTAATCAGCTTTTTATTCCATGGGGATTGGCGGCCGGCAGCATCGCTTCAAATCGGGCTGCTGGATCCCATACCGCTGGTGTACCGTTCGATCAATTTACTTGTCCTGCCCCTTGTCGATCAAACAACGCTAGCGGCCTCGACCAACCCGCGGCTTTATGCCGGCACCTGGCTGATCGCAACCATTTTTTTAGTGTCTGTTTTCTTGAATTTAATCCGACCGAGGTTCTATTGCCGCTTTGTGTGCCCGCTGGGGGCCCTTTTCGGGGTACTGAGCCGCTTTGCCATCTGGCGAATCGGTAAAGCCCGGGAAGAATGCACCGACTGCCACCTGTGTGAAAAAAATTGTGAGGGCGCCTGCCAGCCAACCCGCCGGATTCGAATTGCCGAATGCGTTCTTTGCTTAAATTGCATGGATGACTGTCATCATGGCCTGATGGGTTATCATACCGCACCATCTGCCGGCGGCGAAGTCCTTTCACCGGATCTGTCCAGGCGGGAATTTTTGACCGCGGCTGTATCCGGCGCCGCTGCCATGCCGTTGCTGCGGATTGGCGGCAATCCGGGGCCCAACTGGAATGCCCGCCTGGTGCGTCCACCGGGCAGCCTGCCGGAACAACAGTTTCTATCGCGCTGCATAAAATGCGGCCAATGCATGCGCATCTGTCCGACCAATGTGATCCATCCGGCCGGTCTGACGGCCGGCCTGGAAGGCCTGTGGACACCGGTTCTCAATTTTAGAATCGGCACCAGCGGATGCCAGCACAATTGTATCGCCTGCGGCAATCTTTGTCCGACAGCTGCGATTCGACCCATCAGCCTTGAGGAACGCCAGGGTCTCGGTCAGTATGCTCAACAGGGCCCCGTAACCATCGGCACCGCCTTTATCGACCGCGGACGCTGCCTGCCCTGGGCCATGGACCGGCCGTGTATTGTCTGTCAGGAAAATTGCCCGGTCAGCCCCAAGGCCATCTTTACCCGGGAGCTGTTCAATACCGTCCACATGCAGTACCCGCTGGTTGTCAAATATGCCGATACCACCCGAATCGAGTTTCAAAGCGATGTGCTGGTTGCAAACCGGTATGCCACCGGAGATTATTTTTGTTTTGTCCCGCAAGGCCCGGACCGGCGCGGCCGACAAATCATCGCCAATACATCCCGTAGCCTGACGGTTGATCGTCAATTCCCATTTGAACAGCCGGCGCAGGCCCGGGATTCGGTATCGATTCAAATACGGCTCCAGCAACCCTATGTCGATCCCGAGCGCTGCATTGGTTGCGGTGTTTGCGAACACGAATGCCCGGTTCGCGGCAAACGCGCCATCCGCGTTACCGCTGAAAACGAATCACGCGCCCGCCGGCATGCGTTAATTTTATAAAATAAAATTTTTATGATGAAAAAAAGGATACCAAATTGGACCCGCAGAGCTTTTCTGAAAGCCGCCTGTGCAGCGGGTGCGGCATCCGCTTTGCCGCTTAAAAATTTGTCGGCACTGGCCTCCGACGAACCGGCTACTGTGCCAACCCGTCCGTTTGGCAAAACCGGAGTCGAGGTTCCTATTCTGGGTTTTGGCACCAGTTTGCATGTTGCCTTCAGCCAGCTATTGCTCAAACAGGCCGTCAAATGGGGTGTCACTTACTGGGATACGGCAAATACTTACATGGGCGGCAACAGTGAAAAAGCAGTCGGCAAATATTTCGCCAAATACCCCGAAGACCGCAAAAAGGTCTTTCTGGTGACAAAATCTCACGCCTCAAACGCCGATGGTCGAACCCGTGACTTGAACTTGTCGCTCAAACGCATGCAAACCGATTATATCGACCTGTACTTGGCCCACGGTATCTGGAGCGCTGACGAATTGGACTCACAAACAAGGCGCTGGGCGAAAAAGGCCAGAGCAGAAAGAAAGATCCGTTTTTTCGGCTTCAGTACCCACAGCAATATGCAAGAATGCCTGCTGGAGGCTGCCGGCCTGGGCTGGATTGACGGCATTATGATGACCTACAATTACCGGCTGATGCATTCAGATGCCATGCGACGTGCAGTAGATGCCTGCGTCAGGGCCGGCATCGGTTTAACCGCCATGAAAACCCAGGGCGGCGGCCAGGTCCAAACCGACAGCGAAACCGAGCTTGAGATGGCCGGACGATTTGTGCAAAAAGGCTTCACCGACGGCCAGGCAAAATTAAAGGCGGTCTGGCAAAACCCAAACATCGCCACTATCTGTTCGGAAATGCCTAATATGACCCTTTTGATGTCCAATGTGGCTGCTGCACTGGATAAAACCCAACTTTCCGCCCGGGATACATCATTGCTGCAGCGATATGCGGAAGAATCCCGTTCGGCCTATTGTACCGGATGCACGGCAATTTGTGAATCATGTGTGGATGGCGAAGCGCCCATCGGCAATGTGATGCGCTATTTGATGTATGCACGCAGCTATGGCGATCACAAGAAAGCCAGCGATCGCCTCAAAAAAATTCCACAAAAGGTCCGCGAACAGATGGTTCATTTTGATTATGCTTCGGCGGAACGAAAATGCCCCCGCAAAATGGCTATCGGCAAGCTTATACGAACGGCAATAAGAGAATTATCTTAATTTTTATATTATGAAAAAGAAGAATTTTAAAGGAGAACACAGTAGATGACAAAAAAGGAGACCCGATTATCCCGCAGAAACTTTTTAAAGACAACAGGACTGGCAGGTCTTGGATCCATAATTACCCCCGTGGCCGGACTGGCCGGCACCGCCGGCAGATCATCGGTGATTCCCACACGGCCTTTCGGAAAGACGGGCGTAAGCGTTTCGATCTTATCGCTTGGCGGTATGTTTAATATTGCTTCAAATCAGCTTTTAATGAAGCAGGCTTTGGAATGGGGCGTAACCTATTGGGATACGGCTGATTGCTATCAAAGGGGCAGCGAAAGAGGCATCGGCAAATTTTTCAGCCGGCGGCCGGATGCCCGCGAAAAGATCTTTCTTGTGAGCAAGTCCGATGCCCGGGACCCGGATGGAATGACGGAACTTTTAAATCGATCCCTGGATCGCATGAAAACGGATTATATTGACCTCTATTTTGTTCATGCGGTCTCCGGTATTCATGAGTTGAACAACCGGACAAAGGCCTGGGCCCAAAAAGCCAAAGCCGCCGGCAAGATTAAATTTTTCGGTTTCAGCACCCACAGAAATATGGAAAAATGCCTGCTGGGAGCTGCCGATCTCGGCTGGATTGACGGCATTATGATGACCTATAATTATCGCTTGATGCATAAGGCCGGCATGAAAAAAGCTGTGGAGGCATGTGTCAAGGCCGGCATCGGCCTCACGGCCATGAAAACCCAGGGCGGCGGCCAGGTCCAAACCGACAGCGAAACCGAGCTCAAACTGGCCGGACGCTTCCTGCAAAAGGGTTTCACCGACGCCCAGGCCAAGTTAAAGGCAGTATGGCAAAATCAGAATATCGCCAGCATATGCTCCCAAATGCCCAATATGACCATCTTAATGTCCAATGTGGCCGCTGCGCTGGATAAAACCCAACTTTCCGCCCGGGATAAGTCATTGCTGCAGCGATATGCCAAAGAAACCCGTTCGGTCTACTGTGCTGGATGCACGGCGATTTGTGAATCGTGCGTGGACGGCGAAGCACCCATCGGTGATGTGATGCGCTATCTGATGTATTGCAACAGCTACGATGACCACAAGCTTGCCGCGGAGGGTTTTAAAAAAATTCCGCAAAAAATTCGATCGCGTCTGGCCCACCTGGATTATTCAATGGCAGAACGCAAATGCCCCCAGGGCCTGCCAATTGCAAAACTGATGCTGGAGGCCAAAAAGAAACTAGAAACTTGAAACTTTGGGCAGCATGAAGATTGATAAATGATTTTATTTTTTAACTTTGTGTCCTTCGTGACCTTCGTGGTTAAATTAAATATCGAGAAAATTCCCACTCTCACGATTTATAATTTTGTAGCATAGCCTCCACTTCCGATATGATTTCGTCCCGCAGGGCTGCCGGTGATATAACCTGGGCCTTGGATCCCCAGCTCATCAGCCAGAATTTAATTTCATCGGTTCCGGCAACCCGGGCTTCAAAAATAAGGGACCCATCCTTCTGGGGTTCAATTTTCTGGGTCTTATGCCATATTTTTTCGCTGATATATCCGGCAACCTCGGCCGCAAACCGGATTTTGACGTTTTGCGGCTTGCCACGAAATACCCCGAAGCTGGTTTGCATAAAATCTTCGACCTTAAAATCATCGGGTATTTCAAAGGTTTCATCTGTTAACTTCAATGATTTGATCCGGTCCAGGGCAAAGATCCGGATATCTTTTCGTAACCCGCAGTTTCCGACCAGGTAAAACGCTCCGTCAAAAAACCAGATCTTATAAGGGGCGACTTTGCGCCGCGTCTTTTTTTTGCGACTCATCGTAAAATATTGGATTTCGATAATCTTGCAATGGATGGTAGCCTCAGTGATCCTGTCGATATAATCCCGCAATTGACCATACTGCTTATACGGCTTTGATCCGACCTCAAAACTTTTCTCTACCCGGTCGAGATATTCGATCGTTTCAGCCGGCAGGGTGGCTTTTATCTTCTGGAAAAACGATTCCAGAGATTCATAAAAAACCGTGTCTTTTATAACCGTCATCAATCCCCGGCTGAAATAAAGCGCCATCAATTCAGTCAGGTTAAGCGGAATGGGGATGTTGTGTCGGGCGCTGTCAAGCACCGACCACAAATTTTTGCCATCTACGCGGTCGGTAAAGATGGGAAAACCGGCCAGCTGCAGGGCCTCCAGATCCCGATATACCGTGCGCCAGTGATATTCAAGCTCCCGGGCCAGATCAGCGGCAGACTTGCCCCTGCGTGAAGCAATCAAACTCTGTAAAATCCGCCACTGACGGGACAGTTGATCTCCCCGTGCCATAAAATCCTCCCATCACATATATGGTTGGTGAAATTAAATTTGGTCTCAAAAATAGCAA
>JASFPY010000219.1:0-5015 GCA_050115755.1 Desulfobacteraceae bacterium
CGCGATACCGGCTGGATTCAGCTGTATTGCGAAGACAGTCAGGATGCCCTCGATACAACCCTGATCGCCTACCGGCTGGCCGAATCGGTCAACCTGCCGGTCATGGTCGTTTTAGACGCTTTTTTCCTTTCACACACCTATGAACCGGTCGATATCCCCGATCAGAAAACGGTGGATGCGTTTCTGCCGCCGCTTTCACCGCGCTTTCAACTCGATACCGCCAATCCAGCCGCATTTAATCAATTTGTAGCCCCGCAGGCCTATATGGAAATGCGCTATAATATTCAAACCGCCATGCAGCAGGTGCGGAAAAATTATCATCACATTGTCCAGGATTTTAAAACCATCTTTAAACGGGACCCCCGGCTGGCGGAAGATGTTCATTGTGATGATGCCGAGATCGTTTTCGTGACTGCCGGAACAACGGTCAGTACCTGTCGCCAGGCGGTGGATCGTCTGCGCCACGCAGGGGAAAAGGCCGGTTTGTTAAAACTTAAAATGTTTCGCCCCTTCCCTGTCGATTTTTTCAGGCAGGTTCTCAACGGCAAACAGAAGGTCGCGGTGGTCGATCGAAACTGTTCCTTTGGGGCTTCCGGAATATTTGCCCAGGAACTCAGAGCCGCCCTGTATAGTGCCGAAGCACCGCCGAAAATCTTTGGCTATATCGCCGGTCTCGGCGGCCGGGATATAACCCCGGAAACCATTGAAGATATTTACTGGCAGACCAAAAAGGAGGACGGCCTGCAAACTGATAATAGGTGGATCGGGCTCGATCAGGAGACGTTAAAATCATGGCGCAATTAAACGTGAAAGATCAAGACTATTTCATAGCGGGACATCTGGGGTGTCCCGGCTGCGGCGCCGCTATTGCCATGAAATTTGCGTTAAAGGCACTCGGAGAAAAAACCATTTTGGTCATGGCGGCCAGCTGCGCTTCGATAATCGCGGGGCCTTACCCGCAATCTTCAGTAAAGGTGCCGGTGCTGCACACGGCCTTTGCAACAGGCGGTGCTGCGGCCAGCGGCGTCCGGGCGGCTTTGGAAATGAAGGGTGACACCGAAACGACGGTCGTGTCATGGGCCGGTGACGGCGGCACATTCGACATCGGTTTTCAATCCCTTAGCGGTGCGGTTGAACGCAATGAGGATTGCATTTTTGTATGTTATGACAACGAGGCCTATATGAATACCGGAGTGCAACGCAGTTCCTCAACCCCATTCGGCGTGCGCACAACCACCACCCCCGGCCAGGACTGGAAAAAGACCCGCAAAAAAAACATCATGGAAACCATGGCGGCTCATCGGATTCCGTACGCAGCTACCGCCAGCATCGCCTTTCCGGAAGACCTGATTGCCAAATTTGAAAAAGCAAAAGAAAAAAAGGGCGGCTCTCGATTCATTCATATTTTTGCCTCCTGTGCCACCGGATGGGGCGCCCCTTCTGACATGTCCGTTAAAATCGCCCGGTTGGCCGTGCAGACCAATGTCTTTCCGCTTTATGAAATCGAAGACGGAGCCCGCTACACCTTGAATTATAAAGGCGGCAGCCGGGTCGAAGACTATTTACAAACCCAGGGGCGCTTTAAGCACCTCGGCAAGGAAGATATTTCACGGATTCAAGAAATGGTGACAGAGGACTGGAGCCATTTGCTTCGCAAAGCAGGTGAAGTGCCGTCCTGACCGCCGCCGTTTAAATACAAGTGGTTTCAATAACCTCAGATCGGGTAACCAAAACCGCATGATGAAAATAAAAGGTTCCAGAAAGCTGACCGCCGAGAAGTGGCTGAATTTGTTTGAAGTCAGCTATATCGCCAGGACGGGAGATGAAAAATCCTGGAAAATTGCTTCCCGGCAAAATGAACCCAAGTGCCTCACCGGCAGTTATCACCGGCCGGATGCCGTGGTGATTGTTCCATTTCACACTCGAAGAAACAAATTGGTCATCATCCGGGAGTATCGGGTGTCGTTAAATGACTATGAATACGGATTCCCGGCCGGGTTGGTCGATAATGGTGAATCTGTTGAGCAGGCCGCGCAGCGCGAATTGAAGGAAGAAACCGGGTTAACTGTCAGTCGTTTCATCAAGGTCAGCCCGCCGATTTACTCTTCGGCCGGTATGACCGACGAATCCGTGGCGATGGTTTATGTGGAATGTGAAGGTGAACCGTCAAACAGCGCCAACACCGATTCCGAACTGATCGAAATCCTGTTCATTTCAACCGACGAAGCGCAGGATCTGTTAAACGATAAAACCCTTAAGTTTGATGCCAAATCCTGGCTGGCGATATCTCAATTCGCTGAAAATGATGCGCGCGACAAACTCAAATCCAATCGACGATAAACCCATTTCCGCTTCTGCGATTGTCGTTATTTCCGTATATATTGCCGCCCAGCTGCTGTCTGACATCGGAAGCCTGAAAATTGCGTGGATTGCCGGATTCAGTATCGACGCCGGCACATTTATTTATCCGCTCACATTCACAATCCGGGACCTGATCCATAAACAACTGGGGAAGGCAGCCGCCCGCACGATAATTATTCTGGCAGCCGTCATTAATCTGTTTATGGTAGTCTTCTTCCAGTTTGCCGCCTGGCTGCCCCAGGATCCCTCCTGGGGACTGGGTAAAGAGTTTGCGACCATTCTCGGTCCGGTGTGGCGGATTGTCATCGCCAGTATTATGGCGGAGGTCATCAGCGAACTGATTGACACCGAAGTTTACCACTTTTGGGTCAAGCGAATCATGCGAAAATACCAATGGGCGCGTGTTCTCACCAGTAATGCGGTCAGCATTCCGATCGACAGCCTGATTTTTTGCTGGGGGGCATTTGGTCTGGTGCTGCCACCTGCGACGGTCTGGTCCATATTTTTTGCAAACATTATGATCAAGGGACTGGTCACGGTTGTCAGTCTGCCGGCTATTTATCTGGTTAAAGAAAACAATAGCGCCTTCGCCAGTCCAACCCAAAAAGCCACTGAACATTTGGAATAAAGACAAAAGGCGGTTTGGGTGTTATATTTAATATAGTTAAATAGTTGATTGGTTAATTGGTTAACTTGTCAGAGAATTCGATCCATTCCATACTATTTGACCATTCGACCAATTAACAAATTCACTAAAAAAACCCAGAACCTCTGAATCTTGAAGCATGAAACCATCGTTATTGTGTTTTTGAGCCAAGGAGATAAAAATGAAGTTCACGTGTCCGGTGTGCAAAACCACCGGTGATATCCCCGACCGTGAAGACAATTCCGGTCAACCGGCAACCCAAATAACATGCCTGAAGTGCGGAACGCGTCTGTCCGTTGAGCATAACAGCGGCCGGGTGCAACAGCGATCAGTCGAGCAAGACCCGCAGGAAGGCCGGGCAGCATCACACAGCCGGCCAAAGTATGCTGAATCATCGGTATTATCCATGAAGCCGCAGGCTAAAGGAAAAACGGATTATCTGGCCACAGGAATTTTTGTAGTCGTATTATGTGCCCTGATTGCGGCCGGGGTGTATTTTTCATTAAATATTAAGCCGGACGCCTGGAACCGGCCGCTGCAAATGGTTTCCAGACTGTTCGATGAGGTTGCCGAATATGGCAAAACCATTTTGGGCGAATTTCAAAAAGAGCGCCAGCCCGCAAGCCGGCAAGCCCGCCAGGCCCAACGACATGTGCGTAAAGGCTACGAACACTACAAGGGCAACCGGCTAAAAAAGGCGCTGCAGGAACTGAGTCTGGCAGTTGAAACCCATCCGGAAAACCCCGAAGCCTATTTCTGGCGGGCCCGAACGTACATTCGGCTGGAGCGATATGATGATGCCATAGTGGATTTGAAAACGGTGGTTGATTTGAAACCGCGCTACAGCCCGGCTTATGATAATCTCGGCTGGTTGTTTATGCGGCGCAATGATTATGACGAAAGCCTTTCCAACTTGAACAAATCCATTGAGCTGAAACCGGATAACGGCTGGGCCCACTGCATGAGAGGACGCGTTTTTTTTAAGAAGGGGGATCTTAAAAAGGCCGCCGAAAATGCCGAAGCCGCCTGCAAATTGGATTATAAGGACGGCTGTCGCGATGCCAAACGCTATAGAGCCGAATTGAACAAAAACGATTGACGTTAACCACGAAGGACACGAAGCACACGAAGTTTTAAGCAAAATTTTTTAAGGCCATTCTTGGTGTACGTCGTGCGCTTCGTGGTTTAATTTCTATTGGGTTGCGGTCGGCTCAACCTATAGGTGGATATTGTTCATGTCCCAAGATGATTACTATCAAATTTTAGGAATCGATCAAAAGGCCAGCCCCAAACAGATTAAGGACACCTACCGCAAACTGGCCTTTGAATATCACCCGGATCGAAACCGTAAAAATCCAGAAGCTGCCGAAAAAATGAAACGGGTCAACGAAGCCTACGCGGTCCTGTCGGATTCGGCCAAGCGGCGTGAATATGACGCCATTCGGCAACAGTTTGGCTCATCGGCTTACAGCCAGTTTCGGCAAAATTATTCCGAGCAGGATATTTTCAGCGGCTCGGATGTCAATCAAATTCTGGAACAGATGGCCCGGGCGTTCGGACTGAGAGGGTTTGACGAAATTTTCAAGGAATTTTACGGAAAAGGATACCAGCATTACGAATTCCGGAAACCCGGATTTTTTGCAAAAAGCTACTATTTTTCATGGCCCCGCCAAAGCCGTGATTTGAACGCGGCCGGAACCCCTTTACAGGGAAGCATCGGTAAACTCACCCGCTTTTTCCTAAAGCAATTCAGCGGAATTGAGCTCCCTGAAGACGGTACGGACTTCAATGACACCATTCGATTGAGCCCGGAATTTGCGCGCCAGGGCGGGCCCTATGCCTACTATTTGCGGAAAAAAGATAAAAAACTGGTTGTCAAAATCCCACCAGCTGTCAAGCATAATCAGCAGATCCGACTTGCAGGAATGGGAGAGGACGGCAAGGGCGGTGGAAAGGCCGGTGATCTTTATTTGAAAGTGCGTATTCAAAAGCCTTTGCTGCAGCGCTT
>JASFPY010000220.1:0-5008 GCA_050115755.1 Desulfobacteraceae bacterium
AGAATTATATTATAATGGTTTAACCATTATAATAGTAGGGACTCAAAAGGAAAGCCATTCATGTTCCAGGCAGCCAAGCAAACCAAGGTCTTTGAGGATGTCGTAACCCAAATCCAGGAAGCTATTCTCGACGGCCGGTTGAAGACGGGAGACACCCTTCCATCCGAAAGGCAGCTCAAGGACATGTTTAATATAAGCCGCGGTACATTGCGCGAAGCGCTGCGGGTTTTGGAACAAAAGGGATTAATCGAAATCAAACTCGGTGTCGGCGGTGGTTCGGTGGTCAAAGATCTGAGTGCCGACCCCGTTAGCGAAGGTCTGGCCCTTTTGATCCGGTATCAAAAGGTTTCATTGAATCATCTGGCTGAGTTTCGCGAAGACGTTGAAGGCATCGTTGCCGCCCGGGCAGCTGAAAGACACAGCAAAGCAGACATCTCAGGCGTCAAAGCGCTGCTCGACAAGGCCCGTAAATGCATTGACGGCGGCATATCGCAAAGAAATGCCTTCATCGAAATCGACAAACAGATTCATATGAAACTGGCGGAGATTGCACTAAATCCGATTTACATATCCGTGCTCCATTCTGTTCATGAAAATATTCATCGCTATTATGACCGGTTTCTTTCCATGGAAGAACGTGAATTGCAGGAAAACTATCAGGACCTCTGTGACATCGTGGAAGCAGTGGAAAAAGGGCACACCGACCATGCCCGCCGCCTGGCCCGCGATCATGTCCGTCGGTTCAATCAGTACATGAAGCAGAGAAAACAGAGGACAGATGACAGATAACAGAGGACAGATCGGTCGCTTCATTTTCGATTTTATCAATCTGTCTTCTGACCTCTGTCTTCTGTCTTCTTGAAAATGAAACTAACACCTTAAAAAAATATAAAAAAATTTGGGGAAGCAAACAACATGACTTTGAAAAGGATTACCCAACACCCTATCCTCGAGATTCCCGAAAAAAAAGAAGTCACCTTTACCTGGAACAAAAAAAAGTTGATCGGGTATGAAGGCGAAATGATATCTTCAGCCCTCTTTGCCAACGGTATTCACATATTCGGCCATCACCCCAAGGATAACAGCCCCCAGGGAATATTTTGTGCCAATGGACAATGTTCTCAGTGCCTAGTTATGGTCGATGGCCTGCCGGTCAAGTCTTGCATGACGCCGCTGGCAGATGGCATGATTATCGAAAGTGTCGAGGGACTGCCCAAACTGCCGGAAGATGATGACAAACCCCGAATCCCATCTGTGGCTATCAAAGAAGTGGAGGTTTTGATCATCGGTGCCGGCCCGGCAGGACTGGCAGCAGCCGTGGAACTGGGCAAGCATGGAGTGGGGACCTTGATCATCGATGATAAAGACCGGCCCGGGGGAAAACTGGTTCTGCAGACCCATAAGTTTTTCGGCTCGGTTGAAGATTCCTATGCGGGAACCCGCGGCTTTGAGATCGCGGCCATTTTGGAACAAGAGATAAACAAACTGGAGTCGGTTGAAATCTGGCTGAATACGACAGCGGTTGGTGTATTTTCAGATAAAATTATCGGTGCTGTTAAAGGGGTTATAAAAAGCCGCTATAAGCAAATTAAGCCTAAAAAGCTGTTGATCGCCACCGGTGCCAGGGAAAAAATGCTTTCGTTTCCGGGAAACACCCTGCCGGGTATTTACGGTGCCGGTGCATTTCAAACGCTGGTCAATCGCGATCTGATAAAATCTTCGGATAAGGTGCTCATCGTCGGCGGCGGCAATGTGGGGCTCATCGCCGGTTATCACGCCATCCAGGCCGGCATCGAGGTGGTTGCACTCATCGAGGCCTTGCCGCAGGTCGGCGGTTACAAGGTGCATGCCGATAAACTCAAACGACTGGGAGTGCCGATTTTAACCGGCCACACCGTTGTGGCCGCCGATGGGCGGGATAAGGTGGAAACGGTCACTATTGCCCGGCTCGACCGCGATTGGAAGGTTGTGCCAGGTACCCACAAAACTTATGCGGTGGATACCGTTTTGATTGCGGTTGGGTTGGACGAAGTCAACGAATTTTTTTTAAAGGCCCAGAAATGGAAAATGGATGTCTTTTGTGCCGGAGACGCCCGGGAAATCGCCGAAGCATCTGCAGCAATGTTCGCCGGCAAGATAGAGGGCTTGAAAATCGCTCAATCCCTCGGGTTGCCGGTCGGTGAGATTCCGCGGGAATGGGATCAAAAGGCCATCATTTTAAAATCCAAGCCCGGGCCCACGGTAAGCCGCAAGCAGCCCAGCCGGGAACAAGGGGTGTTTCCGATCTTTCACTGCTATCAGGAAGTGCCCTGCAATCCCTGCACGTCGGTCTGTCCGGTCGGGGCCATTCGAACCGAGGGCGACAAGATTACCGGTCTGCCCTATATCACCGATCTGGATGCCTGTACCGGCTGCGGCAGCTGCGTGGCCGTTTGTCCGGGCCTGTCGATGATCCTCGTCGATTATCGGGATGACCCTGAACACCCGCTGGTCACCCTGCCCTACGAAATCTGGCGCGAGCGGATTGAAGTCGGTCAGAAAGTCCCGGTTACCGATGTGGACGGGGCCATACTGGACTATTATCCCGTGGAAAAAATATCGACCCGGCGCAAATACCCGGGTACGCTGCTGGTAAAAATTAAGGTCCATAAAAAGGTGGCCAAAGCGGTTATGGGCATCTGGGTGCAGGAAAAACAGGTGGAACCCTCCCAAATTTATGAAAAAGAAATGCCGCCGGATGACGCCATCATTTGCCGGTGTGAACGCATCACCGCCGGTGAAATCAAAGCAGCCATCCGCGGGGGCGTCAGAGATATCAACCAGCTGAAAGCCCTGACCCGTGCCGGCATGGGGGCTTGCGGTTCAAAGACCTGCCGGCCTATGATCTGGCGAATCTTTCAGGAACAAGGCATTGATCCAGACTCGGTTACGGATCGCACCGACCGGCCTCTGTTTGTCGAGGTTCCGATTGGGATATTGGCCGGGAAACACAGAGGAGGCCGTCTTGAAAACAAGTGATGTTATCATAATCGGGGCCGGATCGGTGGGCACACCGGCAGCCATGGCGTTGGGTGAACTCGGCATCAAGACCCGGGTGATCGACATGCATCCGTCAGCGGGTCAGGGCGAAAACAAACACGCCATCGGCGGCATCCGTGCGACCCATTCGGATCCAGCTAAAATCCTGATCTGTCGGCGGTCGCTTGAAATTTTTGCGAGCTGGCAAAACCAATATGGTGACAGCATCGAATGGCTTAAGGGCGGCTATGCCTTTCCGATTTACCGTAAAACCGATGAAAAAATGCTAAAAAAGCTGCTGCCGCTTCAAAAGAAATACGGGCTCAACATTGATTATATAGGCCCGGAAGAAATTGAAGCGATCATACCGGGTATAAATCCGCAGCGTCTGCGCGGGGGAACATTCTCACCGGATGACGGCTCAATATCACCGTTATTGGCGGTAAACGCCTTTTACCGTCGGGCCGTCGAGCTAGGAGCCACGTTTCATTTCAAGGAGCGCGTTCGCAAAATACACGTCAAGCAAGACAGCGTGGTCAGTGTGGAGACCGAACAGTCTAAATACAGCGCTGCAATCGTCGTTGATGCGGCCGGGCCGTTTTCAGCCGAGCTGAGCCGGACGGTCGGCATCGATCTTCCGGTGGTTCCGGATTCCCACGAAGCGGCCGTCACTGAACCGGTCAAGCCGTTTTTTCAGTGCATGGTGGTGGACATCCGTCCGGGACCGGGATCCAAAAATTTTTATTTCTACCAGAACCTACACGGACAGGTAATTTTTTGTATCACCCCCGATCCGCCCATTGTCGGAACAGACAAAGGGGAAACTTCCATTTTTCTTCCCCAGGTCAGTGCCCGAATTGTGCAGCTGCTTCCGCGGCTTAAAAATTTAAGAGTCCGCCGAACCTGGCGCGGTCTGTATCCGATGACCCCGGACGGCGAACCGGTGGTGGGATGGAACCGCCGGATTCGCGGTTTGCTTCATGCCACGGGAATGTGTGGCCAGGGATTGATGCTGGGACCGGGCACCGCTGAAGTGGTCGCCCGTATGATCGCCGGTCAAAAAAACGATGACGATCAAATGATTCTGGAAGCGTTCTCACCATACAGAAAATTCATGGGTCAGGAAGCACTCAAGTGATTGGTTGAATGGTTAAATGGTCGACTCGTTAATTAGTTATGAAGTCGAGGAGTTTTTCTTGCAAGCCTGTCATTCCCGCGAAGGCGGGAATCCAGATTTTTTTTGCAAAAGAGCCTGGATGCCTGCCTGGCGAGGGCATGACGGCAAAACTCCCGACCCCTCAATTCTTTAATGAAGATCCCCGCAGCGAGCTGCGGGGTATCAAAGCGGAACCCGCCTTCGCTCTTGCGAGCTATGGCGCGCCAAGTTGCGCCGCAGCCTGACCCGCCTTCGCTCAGAGGAGCTACGGCGCGGTTCGCCCTGCCTTTCATCCCTGCAGCCAGCTGCAGGGTATTCAGGCGAAGGCGAATAAAGACTTCATCCGATAACCAATTGACGAATCAACGATTTAACCAATTAACCAAAAATGAGGCTTGATTGCGAATCGGCTTAACTGTATAGATTAGATTTACAATAAAAAGAAGCCAGATAACCAGATAAGGAGAAAAAAATGCCGAAGTATAATTTAAAAGAAAGCCGAAGTATAGAATACAAAAGGCCCGACATTGTAAAGGGCTATGCCGATCAGACCTTATATATCAATCTTTCCGACCAGCAAATTGAAATTAAGCCGGTGGATGCGAAAACGAAGAAAACGTTCACTGGTGGTAAAGGATATGATCTTTGGTTGCTGTGGAATGCGGTTCAGCCCTCCACCCGTTGGAATGATCCTGAAAATGCCCTGTGCATAGCGGCCGGCCCGCTGGGGGGAACACCCATCTATCCGGGTTCCGGTAAAAGCATTGTGGCGACCCTCTCACCGACAACGGCATCGGTAATGGATTCCAACGTCGGTGGATACTTCGGCCCCTA
>JASFPY010000221.1:0-4985 GCA_050115755.1 Desulfobacteraceae bacterium
ATCCCCGTGTGCGTCAAATCCGGCATGAATAAGAAGCGGTTTTCCCATTTTGGCCAGCTGTTCAGCTACCGGAAGCAGCTCAACCGGCGGATAGCGATGCCAGAAAGGATGGGCCTTAACACCGACAAAACCGGGATTATCTTTCCACCTGTTCAGCTCCTGAATCGGATTGGTATCACCCTTTGGATTAATAAATACCCATCCGAGAAATCTATCCGGCCTGTCCGCTACCGCCTGGAATACAGGCTCGTTTTTGGGATTTGGATACAGATGAATAATCCCCGCGGGAAGTTTTATATCGCCTTCGGGCGTGAAATTGGCTGCTAAAATTTTTGCCATAAAACGACAGGACCGGTGTGTTAGCAAGAAGCGCAAAAGCTTCAAGAGAAATTCTGGCGTTTCAGGAAGCGGATCACACATTACACTCATCAAAGCCACTTTATCCACGCCACACTCATCCATTTTTTTCAACAGTTGTGCCTCGGTTAACAACCGGGTTTCAAAATGATAATGGCAATCAATAATCATAAAACACCTTTATTTGCATTAAGCATTAGCGCTTTCTTACCATTACGTTATCGAAGGAATACGCACATCTGTCCAATATGCTACTGATTGCGCCGGAAATGCGGGAAAAACATCGGTGTTCGTTTTCGATACTCACTATAATCCTCACCCAGCCGTTTTACGAGTTCCGGTTCCTCAATGACTTTTAATTCCCAGACATTGATCAAAATGAAAAGCGGCGTGAAGACAACGAGCAAAGAAACCGATCCGAATAATGCGCCAAAACCAAAGAGCAACACAAATATGCCGGTCAGCATGGGGTTGCGCACATAGGCGTAAGGGCCGGTTGTGACCAATTGCGGTGGCGGGTTGAAAGGAACCGGCGTACCCCTTGCTCGTAAAAAGTTTAGAACCGACCATCCAAGCAAAAACAGCGCAACCGCAAAAACCGGCAAAGCCAAAATGATGCAAAGCGATCGGGCAAAGATGTCGTTTATGCCCAGTAACCGATCCACCTGCAGGGCGACAACGACAAAGAAAAATATCAATAAGGCATAAAAGAACGCCCCGATCGGCGTAAAAAAGTTGCGGATCTTTTTGCTGCCGGTCGCCACATGATACAAAATTTCAATCCATTTCGATTTTAGCGTCATGATACGAGTTCGTCTAGAACCGGAAATGATTTTGTAAAACGCTTACCTTAGTGAAGGCCACTATCCTCATCGGGCAGCCCTGCCATGCGAAGGACTTCGATTATACTATCGACTATTGCCTGATCGGAAACAGGGATCATTTCTCTTAATAACTTTAAAGAGAATTCAGGACTTATCCTCAAGATTTCTTCCACTTCATTCCGGCACGCTTCTTTGCGGTCGGTTATGCCATAAATGATCGCTAGGGCCAAATGCGTACCCAAAAAATCGGGATTACGAATCAGGGCCCGATCTAGAATTTCAATTGCTTCTTCATAGCGGCCTTTTGAGGTGTAGGCGACGCCTAAAATAAAAAAATACCAGGCATGATGATGCGGGTTGAGTTGCATCGCTTTTTTCACCAGTGCAATGCCCTTATCAAGATCGTCAGCCCAGATCAAAACTTCACCCAAACCCGCAAGTCCGTCGGCATAATTTGGGTCGAGGGCAATGGCTTTTTCTCTCTCCTTCCTGGCCCGTTTGAGATCCTTGCGGTACAGATAGATATCCCCTAATATGCGGTGCGCCTCGGGAAGGGATTCATCCATGACAATTGCTTTTTGCGCCAGGTCAAACGCGCGTTCCATCGATTTTGGATCCCGGCTCCATCCCTGGGTCCATTCGTGCAAATAGGTCAGCGCCAGGCGCGAATAGGCCGACGAATACTCGGGATCAAGCTCAATGGCTTTAAGCAGCATCCTTTGTGCCTGGGTATTTGCCTCTTTCGTTGAGCGTAAGTAGTATTCCAAACCGCGCAGGGCATACTCATAAGCCTCCAGACTGTTCGTGTGTCTTCGCGCCAGTTGATCTTCTTCTCTTTCGGTCAATTTCACCGATAGAGCGGATACGATATTCTTTGTCACTTCGTCCTGCACAGCAAAGATGTCCTTCAAATGCCGATCATAGCGCTCGGCCCACAGGTGCCCGCCGGTCTTAGCGTCAATCAGTTGCGTATTGATTCTTATCCGATCAGCAACCTTGCGGACGCTGCCCTCCAAGACATATCGTACCTTCAGGTCGTTGCTGACTTCCTGTACCTTGACCGCTTTGCCCTTGTAGGTAAAAACGGAGTGGCGCGCAATAACAAACAGGCCCGAGATTTGCGAAAGATCTGTGATCAGATCCTCGGTTATTCCGTCACTAAAATATTCCTGCTCAGGATCTCCGCTGATATTTGCAAACGGCAATACGGCGATGGAGGGTTGGTCCGTAAAATTTTGCGAGCTGCGGTTTTCCGGTGAATCGGCCGGAAATTCGGCTCGGATGCGATACAACCCGATCGGCTCGGGGATGTTCTTGACGGATCGTTCGCCCAGATATTCATATCCCAGTTTCAGTTTGTTTTTAACCTGCTCGAAAACATTTCTCGAGATGCAGATGCCGCCGGCTTCAGCCAAAGCTTCTATCCTGGCGGCAATGTTGACGCCATCACCATAAATGCGACCGTCATCTTCCACCACATCCCCAAGATTAATGCCGATTCGAAACAGCATTTTGCGATTTTCAGGCAATTCCGCATTGCAAGCCCGAATCTTCTTTTGAACGGCAACCGCGCAATTCACGGCGTCGACCACACTGGAAAATTCAGCCAGTAAATTGTCTCCCGGCGAATCCACGACCTTGCCGCTATGCTGCTGAATTAAAGTGTTAAGTACCTCACGGTAGTCGGTCAGGGTTCGGATAGTCGCTTCTTCGTCTTCAGCCATGAGCCGGCTGTAAGCTTGAACATCGGCGCTGAGGATAGCGGCGAGTTTACGTTTAAAACCTTTTTCTACCAAAAGGGGGCCTCCTTTTAAGGTTTCAAACAAAGAAATTCAGTGTGTAGGTTATTAAAATAACACAAAAATCAGATGAGAAATCGAATTCGATTCCGGAAATTAACAACCACTTCAGGCCGGGTGGAATAGATGCATCTCAAATTGACAAAATTTTATAATGGTTAACTGAGCCTGACGGCTGTTCCGTACACTAACAGTTCAGCGGCACTGCCTATGACGCTGGTGGTCATATAGCGAACATTGATGACGGCATCGGCTCCCAGTTCAGCAGCCCTGGCCGTCATCCTTTCAGTTGCCGTTAGCCGGGCGCTGCCCATCATCTCCGTGTATTCGGTCAATTCACCGCCCAGAATCAGCCTGATGATGGCGGATAGGTCTTTGCCCAGCCATATGGCATATACCGTGTGTCCCTGGACCAGCCCGAGAATCTCAGTGATTTCTCGACCGGGCAGCTCATCTGAATTCAACAGCAAAATCCTGCGGTCAGACTCGGTCGCCGTTGGCGTTTCAGCGGATTTCTTAAGTGCCCTTTGTTCGAAAGCCAGTGTCGCCAACACCACAAGGATACCCCCCAGCAGGCAGAAAACCGCCAGCCTCAACCACCAGGGAACGACCGGATCATCGGCAACCATTACGTACCATGGCATCCCTATAAATACAGCAGTAAAAAGCCCCAGCACAAACACCAGCGAGCCCATGTGTCGAATCGCTTTCATGGCGTCTCCTTTTTGACGGATACCGCTAGAATTCAAATTATTGCAGATAGTTGCCAGAACATTTTGTATAATATAATGTTTCCAAAATACGCGATTCCCATTTTAGCCTCGCCTATGCACCACGATTTGAAAGAACTTTTTTTATCGGATCTGCATTCAGAAAGCCTGACTTCAGTTCATTGTCGGAGAGACTGTCTGCCGTCTTGTTGATCAGGTCGGCCGCCAGGCCCCAATTTTCGCTTGCCTCGCCGGTTCTTCCCGCTTTATTGAAAGCCGATGCTAAAGAGGCGTACGCCTGCCACAGCTGCCGCGGGTTGCCGACTTCTTCGAGGATGTGAACCGATTCTCTCAGGTAATTGAGGGCGTTTTCAAACTCATTTTGCTTGAGAAGCAATTCGCCTGCCAGGCGCAAGAAACTTCCCTGTCGCTTTTTCAGGATTTTATCTTTCACCAATTTGAGATTTTCTTGAATGATGGTATCTGCCTGAGCGGTATCGTTTCGAATTAGCAGAATCTGGGCAGCTAAATAATTCAGGCGGGATTCCCATTGGTGACGGAACCGTTTAAAATCATCACCTTTCGCTTCTGCTCTGAAGGATTGTATTCCATTCCAGGCCTCATCCAATTTGCTTTGATCGAAATAATTCTCCAATAGATTAATCCGACTCTGAGCCAGCATTTCAGCATATTCGTACCTGCCCATGGGATATTTTTTCAGGAGACTGCGAGCGATTTCTTCTCCTCTTTGATTTAACGCCGATGCACGCTCGATGTTATGGATTTCCCCGTAGCTGTAACCCAGACAGTTATACAGGCATGCCAGACGTATCGAGACGCCAAATTTTTCGCAAACATCGATCCCGTCTTTTAAGATCCCAATCCCATCCTCAATCCTCCCGGTCTCTGCAAGAGCTATGCCCCGGATAAAAATAACATAACTCATTCCCGTCATATTAAACATTTCACGTGCGATTTCAGCGATACCCTCGGTCAGCTCGATGGTCTTTTGCGGCCGGCCAAACCACCTCTCAGCATTTGATCGAGTTGCGCGTGCAAAGGCGATTACCTTTGGATCACCGACTTCTGCTGCCATTTTTTCGGCTTCTATATGGATTTTCTTTGCTTTGCGAGGCCGGCCTTCAAGAATCATACGGACACCCATTGAAGATAGAATGGAGCTCTCAACGGCCTTATCCCCCATTTCCCGGGCCCGAGCAATGCCTTCTTTTAAAATACGTTCAGCCTCAGCTTTTACCGGCCACGAATGCATCATGAAGCAATATGCAAATAAA
>JASFPY010000222.1:0-4974 GCA_050115755.1 Desulfobacteraceae bacterium
GGATCGGCAGACAACCCTGTTGTCCTGCATTTTAACGGTCAAAGATGGATTGATCGTGAAGACTCAGGGGGAAGCTGTCCGGCGCGCCCGGACGCAGGCGTTTCGCAATCTTTTGAATATGGCGCCCCAGGCCAAACGCATCATCGATCTGGCAAGAGCCTACGATATTGACCCGGGTCCGCCGCCGGACGGTTGTGTGCGCTGCCGTCTGTGCATACGGGTATGTAAAGAAATTGTGGGGCCTGCTGCCCTGCAAATGGAAAAACGGAACGGGCACGATTTTGTGGTACCCATAGAGGGCCGCTGCATCGGCTGCATGACCTGTGCCAATATTTGCCCGACAGATGTGATCAGCGTGGTTGATTCCGAAAATGTCAGAACCATATCGATTCGGGATGAAATCATCGGTAAGCATCCCCTGGAGCGCTGTGAAGGATGCGGCAAGCTGTTCGCCACTCCGAAGTTTTTAGCGCATATCCAAAAGCGCACCGCCACTCACATTGAGGCCAAATCTCATCATACCTATTGCCCTGCCTGCACCAAACTGTTTTCGGATCGGGTCGAGACCTTCAAAAAAAGACCCGGCAGATAAGCATGGACGGGGACATCTCTCAGCTTCAAATCTTTTCTTTATCGCCGCAACCCTTTTCATGGGGCTCCGAATTGAAAAATTTCGCGACAGTGCCACGCTGCCTGCCGCCCCAGAAATAATTTACAATATATTTTTCAATTACCAGCGTCATTGCGAGGAGTGCAACGACGAAGCAATCTGATGAAAAGGCAATGGTGTTCATGCGTTAAGCTTTGTCAATCCTGGCAGTTATAGCGCCGCCCATTTCTTTGAGGGCGGTCCAGTCTCCCCGGACATGTCCCACCGTCAGGAGGGGAACTGCAGCAGCCGGCGCATCACCGCTGCTGGCTGGCGTGGGGCCAAAGAACAGGCAGAACCACTGGTTGGGCGCATGCCAGCCTAAATCACCAATTTTCATTTCGGTTCCCTTCTCCCCTGGATGATCTCCGAAATCCACATTCGGCGGGCCATAATACTCATCCCCCCATCGGCTCCCGCTCCATTCAAAGGGCAACGCTTCGGCCGCAGCCTGACCGGCGGGGGTATCGTTGAATTCGCCATTAAGCTCAAGATCACCGATTGTAATCACGATGGGTGTGGGCATGTTCTTCTTTCTCCTTCCTGTTCGGTGGCTAAAACTTTACAATATCTGCTGCTCAAAGTAAAGATGGCGCAAGTCAAGCAACATTTTACGAAGGCGCCGTTTCAAAACTGAATCGCCGTTCTGCAAAATGGGCAAAATCCGGATCTCCGCAATCGAAGGCGTCATCATCATATTATCCTCAAGAATTTTTCAAAAATGCCGATATTAAATGATGCAAATCAGTCACCGTTAAGCAACGTTTCCCCGCATAAAATTTGACAATACCAAGGAGATAATTATGAAGTGCGTATGCCGGAAATGGCTGATGGCAGCCTTTATCATTTGTTCAGTTGTTATCTTTTTTACTGGATGCGCGACGCTGAGCGGAACCGTGCACTCCGGGCCGGCCGATCAAAACGGGTATGAGCACCCGCCGGTCACAAAGAACGGACCACCTGCCCATGCGCCGGCTCACGGGTATCGCGCAAAACATCGATACCGGTATTATCCCTCATGCTCAGTCTATTTTGATATCGGTCGAGCAGTCTATTTTTATCTGGAGGGTGGCAGCTGGCGTGTCAGTGTGGAATTGCCGGGCCGTTTACGTGTCAGACTCGGTCGTTCGGTGGAGATCGAAATGGATACGGACAAACCCTATCTGGAGCATGGGCACCACAAACAAAAATATCCGCCCGGACAGCTAAAAAAAAGCAAATCTAAAAAATGGGTCAAAACAAAATAAAAAAGCCCTCATTAAATTGCATTTGTTAACGGCTATCCGTAACAATAAAAATAGTAAGGCCAAAAAATAATGGAAATTATCGAAATAAAAACCAGCAAATCATGGAAACGGGATGTTATCGAGTATTTTGAGGATCTTAAGTGTATTTGCAGTGATTACAATCGAACCATTTTAAGATATCTGGGCAAATTAAACCGCCTGCTGCATGAAGAACGTATTAGCCAGTCCGAATACGATGACCTCGAAAAAAGCCTGCTGAAAGCCTCTTAAGCGATCAATGATGTCCCTCGAACCATCTACGATCTCAAGTAAGGATCCAAGGTTCAAAGGTTCACTGTTCTGGATTTTGGAGATTACCAAACGTAATATCGTGTTGCATTAGTTGCATTCGTTTCATTGGCTATATTTGTTTTATTGGTTAAATTTTGACCAATCAAACCAATTAAACAAAAAATGACTTAGCAGACACCAAATCCGAGCCTTTAAACTTTTGAACCTCTGAGCCCCGAACCCAGAACGCAGAACCCGGAACCCTGAACCCAGAACCTATATGGTTTAGATTCCTTTCCGAATCGGATATACCGGCGCTTCCTTACGGGGTTTCAGGTGCACCACCAGAATGCCCGCAACAATTAGCGCCAGGGCAATCAGAATCTTCAATGTAATCGGTTCCCCGAGCACCAGCCCGCCCAGAGCGACCCCGGCAATCGGCATAATAAAAATGAACGAATGCAGCGCCACCGCCCCGTATTTTTGAAGCAAGGTGTTCCAGGTCAAAAACCCGAAGGCTGCCGTCACCAGGCTCTGATATAAAACTGCGCCGACAACCTGAAGATTTAGTTCAAATATCATCGGTCTATCCCACAAAAGGGCTTCGATAAAAAAAAGGGGGACGGCAAAAACCATGGAATAAAGGGTAATGTGTACCGCGCTGAAGGCACTGATGATTCGTTTCAGGTAAATTACGCTGCATGCCCAGATAAAGGTGGCTGAAAGGATAATGAGATCTCCTGCTCTGAAATCCGCTGTCACTCCTTTCTTTTCGGCAAACATGAAAACCACCCCGCTAAAACCTAAAAAGATACCAAAAAATTTCCATCGGGTGATCCGATCACCGGGTATAAAAAAATGGGCTAGAAACAAAACCCAGAACGGAAGCAGATTGGCGACGAGTGTGCCGCGGGAGGCATTTGATTTACTGAGCCCGAAATAGAACAGGGACAGCTGAACCGCAAAAAGTGCCGCCAGAATCAGCAACGGATAAAACTGGCCCTTTTTGAACGCCAGGGATCGCCCGGTGGCTCGGGCCCATAGATAAATGGCAACGGATGCAATACTGAACCGAATTGCAGCGGTGGTAAAAACCCCCATACCGGAAAAAGCGAGCTTGATCGCTACCGCATTGGAACCAAATAAAATGCATAGAAAAGCCGACAAAATGCCGGCCAGAAGTGTGAAATCCTGATCATTGGTATTCTGGTGGGCCATTACAGTCAAGAATTTGTTGAGTGCAAAACGTCTTCGTCAAATTAAATATGAAAAATTGAACTGAAAGAACCTATATCAGAAATAAGCAAATAGCAACGGGATAAAATGAAGCGCATCTGTCGATACTTTTCAGCAGGGATTCCAAAACCCCATCTGAGTTTTTGGAACCATATCACCTTCGTTGACTTGCTAAATCTGCCCTCATTAAATATAATTATCGTTTCTAATGAATTTTCAGGCGAAAGATCGAATGATGCTAACCTTTAGTTATCATTTTAGGCCCTCAATCCAATTCGGCTGCAGTCTGGCTTCAAAACTCGGGGAAGAACTCATATCCGTCTGCCCCGAAAAACGCGTACTGATAATCAGTGACCCGGGTGTCATCGCAGCGGGCCTTGCTGACGCCGTGCTGGCTTCTCTGAAAAAAAATGGGTTTACCGTCGATCTTTTCAATGACTTGAAGGGTGAGAGCGCCGCAGGGCCGATTGATGCGGCGGCGGAAAGCATTCGAACCCTCCGCCCTGACGCGGTGATCGGCCTGGGCGGCGGTTCAGCCCTGGATGTCGCCAAATTGGCTACCGTCATATCGGCCGGTGACCACCGGGCGGAATACTACGCCCTCATGAATCACCCCCTGCCCCAAAGAACGGAAAAACTCATCATGCTTCCCACCACGGCCGGCACCGGCGCTGAAGTCACACGCACGGCTGTGTTCACCAACTCGGATAATCGCAAGGTTTGGGCGTGGGGAGATGAGCTTGCAGCGGACCTTGTGATTCTGGATCCGGAATTAACCTTAACCTTACCGAAAATGCTAACCGCTGCGACCGGTTTGGATGCGATGGTTCACGCTATTGAAGCCTGTTCCGCAAAAAGCAGCAATTCCGTGGTGCGGGCTTTCGGCCTGCATGCCATCAGGCTGATATTTCAAAATCTTGAAAAGACCATCGAGCGACCGCAGGATTTGGATGCCCGCGGCAAACTTCTTATGGCTTCGACACTGGCTGGCATGGCAATCGACGCTTCCGGCACAGGCATTGCACATGCTATCGGACATGCACTGGGAACGGTTGCCGGCATTCATCATGGCAGGGCAGCCGCATTGGCGCTGAAAGTCGTCTTTTTGAAAAATGCAGAAGTGGCGACAGATATTCATTCAGAAATTGCCCTGGCAATGGGTGTTCAACCCGGCAACGCACCGATTGAGACGCACGCAAAGATGGGAGCACAGGCTTTTAGTGATTTTGTGCGGCGCACCGGAGTCAAAATATCGCTTAAACCGGATGGACTGACCCGCAATGATTTAAACCGCCTGGTGGATGTCATCCACTCAAAAGAAAACAAACCGATGCTTGACAACAATTGCTATTGCGCCAGCGATGCCGACATTCGCGATTTCGCGCGGCAGCTGTTATCCCGATAATTCGGAAAAGAAATGGTTTCAAAGCCTCAGATCAGGTTCACGGGCAAGACGTCCCGCGAATTGAAAACGGAGCGTACACGTCAGTACGTGAGTATTTCAATTCGCGGGACAACGCAGCCATTGAGCCTTAGATGGGGTTTTGAAACCATTTCTACAAGGAGGCAATT
>JASFPY010000223.1:0-4972 GCA_050115755.1 Desulfobacteraceae bacterium
CCCTTGAATGGGCAGAGGATAACGTGCTGACCCGGTCACTTGAACTTGCAGGTGCATCTGACCGAATTCAGCTCGAACAAATGGATATTCTCAGGGATTTTACACCGCAGGAAATTCAAGCTTTAGAGCAAAAGTTGATACGTAAAACATTCAATAAAGGCGAAATTATTCTAAAGGAAGGCGATAGGGATCGGAATTTGTTCTTGCTTTCAAAAGGATTGGTGAGCGTCAGAATTCATCTTCCGGAAAGCGATCGCTACAAACGGCTGATCACATATAGCGCAGGCGTAATCTTTGGTGAGATGGCTTTTTTAGACGGGAGCCCGCGCTCTGCAGATGTCTGGTCGGACGAGGAATCCGAAACATACGTGCTGTCTCCGGCTGAATTTGATAGTTTGCAGAATGAATGCCCGCAAATAGCGATCAAACTAATCCGCAACATTGCACTGGAAATGAGCGATCGCTTGCGCATCCGAACAAACGAAGTCAGAGTTTTAGAAGAGGGTTAGAATTGCTTGTTTTTTGGCATATGCGAATATAAAATGACGAAATTTTTTTGCAGCGTTTATCCTCCGAGTTATCTGATTTATGAAAAGAAAGGAGAACCCATGCCGATTGATCTTGATGCGTTTAAACCTGCTTACGAAAAATGGGTGGAGGAAAGCCTGCCGGATTACCGGGCAGGCAATATGAAGGAGATTGTCAAAAAGTATCCTTTTATTGCGCCTGATGATATTCCATGGACACCGTATAGAGGGCAACCGTCGAAGCAAACCTTCGCACTGTTCACCACCGGCGGCTTTTATCTCAATGACAGCCAGCCGCCGTTTGACACCGAGTCAATCCACGGCGATGTATCTTTTCGCGAAATTCCCCGAAACGTCCGCCAGCAAGACATGCGCATTGCCCACAAGCATTATGACCACAGCCTGGCAGAGCAAGATTTCAACATCGTCTTTCCCGTCCAGCGGTTTGTCGAACTGGAAAATGAAGGCATCATCGGCAAATTAACCGATACACATTACAGCTTCAGTTATGTCAACGACGCTGTGTCTCTGGCAACCAAAACGGCTCCAAAATTTATTTCCGATATCAAAGCCGCAAGGGTCGACGTCCTCTTCCTGCTGCCCGTCTGACCGAAATGTCATCAGACCGTGGGTCTGATTCAGCGCCTGGTGGAGGAAGCGGGAATTCCCACTATCTCTATCGGAAATGCTCCCGACCGAATGGCTCACATCAAGCCACCCCGGGCCATGCTTGTCAAGTTTGCGCGCGGCAGCATGCTCGGTGAACCGGGCAACGTTAACCGCCAGCGGCGCATTATTTTAGATGCGCTGGAGGCCTTGCAGACCATGACCGAACCGGGAACGATTCAGGAGCTGCCTTACAAATGGAAGCGGCCGGATCCAGCGTAGGGGAGGAATTATGAAAAGTTTGTGTTTTATTTTATTACAATTCGTTCTGCTTTCTATTCCTATCCTGGCACATGCGGAGGAGATGAATTCAATTATGAAATTAATATCACCAGGTTTTGAGAACCAGAAGCTTATGGCGAAGGCGTTTACATGCGATGGAGAGAACATTTCCCCTGCATTGGAATGGTCTGGTGCTCCGGAGGGAACTAAGAGCTTTGCGTTGATTGTTGACGATCCGGATGCGCCTGATCCTGCCAATCCGAGAATGACCTGGGTCCATTGGGTTCTTTATAACATTCCAGCAACGGTTAACGCCCTGCCAGAAGGTGTAAAAGATCAGGATCTTCCCAAAGGAATATTGCCAGGTCTCAATGACTGGAAAAAAACAGGCTACGGTGGCCCATGTCCGCCTGTAGGTAAACACCGATATTTTCATAAGCTTTATGCGCTGGATATTGTTCTTCCGGACCTCAAACGCCCAACAAAAGCAAAACTCGAAAAAGCGATGGAGGGGCATGTCGTTTCTAAGGCAGAGTTGATTGGATTGTATCAGCGAAAATAAATGCAGCCGTAGCGATGGATAACGGTATAAAAGTCAAAGCGCAGCAGCTTTCGCAGTCACCTGGGAATCGTCTGCAATATCTTCATGATTCAGAGAATTCCCCTCTCTTTTGCAGCCGATCGATTAAGGTCAAGGTAACTTTCCGGACTCAAGAAAAACTTTGATCTGTTTTGGTCCAAGCCCCTCCATACCCATTTTTTTGAGATTTCGGCCTTCGCGCCAGCAGTTCTGGCCCATGATGGCACTGCCAATTTCAACCAAACTGTCCATCACAGGGGTATCCACGCCCACCGCATCACCCAAACTCGCCCAGGCGACAAGCCCAAAGGGAATATCTTCGGTAACATAACGGTTATCCAGCGAAGGCGGTCCTTTGACCGGTGTCAGCCCGGCGCTGCCGTTTAAGGATTCCCAGAGGGTGCCCCGTGGACCATAGGCCGATTCCACCATCATGTCCACAGCAGTCGGCAGCTCGATTCCCAGACGCTTTCCAATCTGAATACGCTCCTGGTCCAGGGCTTCGATCACCCGCACCACCGAGGGCGTCATGCCCTCTTCATACATGTAAAATTCGCCGTGGGAACGTTCGATGCGTCCGGCGTTGAGCAGGCAGCCGGCGGGGTGCAGCAGGGGTGTCAGGTGCCCCATTCCGGTTTCAATGACGGTTTTTTTCAGAACAAAGGGATAAAAACCCGCTATCTTATCGAAAACAACCGAGCTCTGGTTGCCGGGAACAGCCGCCAGCGGGCAGACCGCACGGATATGAAAGGTCTGGACCTTGCCCGGCGCGACCAGCCGGGTGGCAAAAGGCAGCCCGCCCACCTCGGCGACAATGATCTCTTTGAGATTTCCGCTGGCCCGCAGCGTCTGCCTGAATTCAAGCGCAGCAAAGGTTCCGGGCATAATCACGACCATCTGATTTTCTGTCAGGTGTGGCGCAAGCAACCGGGCATAGACGGCAATGGTAAACCCGGGTAAAATGATAAAAATAACCTCCACGTCCCGGATCGCCGCTGCAATATCTGTGGTAACCCGATTAAGTTTTGCGGTGCCCTGACCGGCAACCCCGATCATTTCAATCTGCCCGGTATCGAATACCGGTTGCATGGATGATGCAAACTGTTCCATTTCAAACATGTTGACCGACAGACCCTTGAGCGTCAGATCCGCCGCCACGGTATGGGCGCCGTTTCCACCGCCCAAAACGGCAATCTTCATTGTGTTCATAACGGTTTCCTTTGTTCGTTGCCTGAATTGATGATCGGGCATCCGGCTACAGGATGCTCGGTGTTTAAGCCGTTAGGTATAAGGCAGGCCGGCTTTGATCAGGGATAGAATCTGTCCCCGCCCTTTGCTTTTCGCCCGAATGTATATCTCCTTTGCCAGGGCGACATCTTCGATTGCCAGGCCGTAATTAAAATCGATGATGCGTTGCTGCTCATTTTCCCGCCCCGGCTTCTGCCCGGTAACAATTTCTCCAAGTTCGGTATGCCGTTTGGGCAGAGGGCCGTCAAACCCGCCGACAGTTTCATGCGCCAGCTTCAGTTGCTGCCAGTCGTCGGTAATGAATTTGTCCACGCGGTGCAATGTGCGGTTCTCCCATCCACGGTGATGAACCGGCAAAACCAGGGCGCCCGCTGAGATCCACTTTTCTTTGAAAATCGGTTGATCGAGCCTGCCCGTGGCCGTAACGATGATGTCGGCGCCTTCAATGACTTTCTGGGCCGATTGGCAAATCTCGAACTGCAACTGAAGTTTTCCGGCAAAGCCGGCAACAAAATCGTCGGATGTTTGGGGATGAATATCGAATACGCGCACGCTCTTCAAGGTGGGCATTGCAGCGGCCAATGCCAGCAAATTATATCGGCCCTGGATGCCGGCGCCGATAATGCCGACGATTGCGGCGTTTTTAACAGCCAGGTACCTGGCGGCCACGGCCGAAACGGCCCCGGTCCGCATGGCGGTAATCCAGCGGCAGTCCATCACCGCCAGCGGCTGACCGGTTCGAACGTCGTTTAGAATAAAAAGACCCATCACCGGCGGTATGCCCAGCGCCGCATTACTGGAAAAACTGCTCACCCATTTGAGGCCGGCGGCCTTTTGTCGCGGCAGATATCCCGGCATGCCGTGAATAAACCCGTCCGGTTGCGGGTGTATCCCCGGCTTGGGCGGGTTTTCAAAATGCCCCAGGCCGTGTTCGCTGAACACGTTTTCGACAATCGGGATCACCTCGTCCATCGGCATTTGAAGACTGACAATGTCCTCTTGAGACAAATAGATGAATTCCACCGGCTTCATGGGTCATTGCCTGTAATGTGTATCCAGAATCTTTTGAATGTTTTCCGGCTTGGCGAGCCGCTCATATCGCGGTATTTTTTCTTCATGGGCAGCCACCAATTGCGGGATCGTGCGACGGTCTTTCAGATCACAAAGTTTCGTGGCCCCCCACAAAATCCAGTGCAATGAAATAAGGGGTTCGCGAATTTCATTCTTTTTGTGCACATATTCCAAATCAATGCCGCTTTTCTGGGCGTAGGCTTGCAGGAAACGCTCACGATCGGCCGCAGGCAGTATGTGTTCAGTACACCACAGCTGGGCCCCTTCTGACAAAAAGCAACCGATATCATAGCTAAAATCATCGACGCGCGGTTTTTCCCAATCGATCATGCGCAACCCCTTGGCGGTATTGATAAAATTGTCACAGGCCACATCCGTGTGGTTCAGACAGTCGGCCTGAAACAGATGCCCGTAATCGTTTGCGGCTGTCCGGGCCTTTTCCAAAATTTTTTTTGTCAGGGTGATCATTTTGTTGCTGGCTGTTTGACGCGCCTCATATTTTGCCAGATCACTGCGGACCAGTGCATAGGTGTCGGGCAGGGGGTTTTCCCAGGTGACGCAGGGCAAATTGACCGGTTTGAGGCAATGAAGTTTTGCCAGCAAACTGGCGACGGCTGAAACATCTTGCCCCAAAGACAAATGAGGACCCTCCAGATAT
>JASFPY010000224.1:0-4942 GCA_050115755.1 Desulfobacteraceae bacterium
ACAGGAAGTGCCGATCTGAATTTTACGAAAGACCTCTTCTTCCCCGGTTAGATTAGTCTTTTTCTTAAATTTGCGCAAGATTCTGACAGCCAAAAACCCCAGTGCCAAGGCCAAAATCAGGGCAATGAAAAGTGCCAGCGGCGTTCCAATCGCCAGCCTTTTGCCCAGCGGTGTCTTAAAAAGAAAGGATAATATCACCACAAAAAATGCCATGCTGATGAAAAAAGGCGCCAGCTTAAGGGCCTGAGAGAAGGGATCTTGCTTGGATAAAATAAATTTTACAATTGTTTTAAACATCAGATAACCGATGGCCATGGCAAATACCGGTGAGATTACCCAGCTCAATACCACTGCGCCAAGCTTGCCCCAGTTAATCACCGAAAATCCGCCCGCCATGATACCAAAACCGATCATGGCACCCACAATCGAGTGGGTTGTCGATACCGGGAGCGATTTCCAGGTGGCGAAAGACACCCACAACGCAGCTGCCAATAGGGCTGAAAGCGCCCCAATCATGGCCAGGTGGGGATCGGAAAGGATATCGGTAGAAACGATCCCTTTTCTGATGGTCTGGGTGACATGGGATCCGATAAAAACAGCCCCGACGATATTTAAGATGCCCGCAATAAATACGGCCTGGCGAATGGTGATGGCGTTGGCCCCAACCGCGGAAGCCATTGAATTGGCCACATCGTTGGCACCGATATTCCAGGCCATATAAAATCCGAAGATATAGCCGATTATCAGTACGTAATATTCAGATCCCATTCTTTAGTTTACAAGCGACTCAGTGCCAGAAATTTATCTGTAGGAGTGAAATGGTCGGTCATATGACTGGCGAGGCAATAGCACGTCGGGTTGGGTAAATCAATAATAAAGCCGGGCTGCAGACTGGCGTATCCGACGCAAAAGACGCTTTCCCTTCGGGCTGTGAGCTTCAGGGACGGTACAAGGAAAAGTGAATCCGGCAGCTTAATGATCGCGCTGGCGGCTATGCATTTTGGGGGAGGTGAATGCTAAAACAGCTGCCTTCACCGAGCTTGCTTTCAACTGAAACATGCCCTCCGTGTGCCTGGGAAATGTGTTTGACGATCGCCAGCCCCAGACCGGTTCCACCCATATTTCGGCTGCGGGCTCTGTCTACCCGGTAAAAACGCTCGAAGAGCCGTGGCAGGTGTTTTTGCGCAATACCGATGCCATGGTCCTGAACGCTGATAATCACCTCGGAATTTTGCTGGTGTGATTTCAGCGTAATCGAACTCTGTGAATCACTGTATTTAATGGCATTATCCAGCAGATTGACCACCGCCTGCTCGATCAGGGCAGGATCGAAAATGGCGGTGGCATCTTTTTCACAATCAAGATCGATACGGATCTTTTTTTCTTCGGCCTTTGGGCGACACAACTGAATGGCCGCCCGGAAGAGATCTGAAAGATTAACTTTTTCAAATTTAATTTCTTTTCTTTCGTCTTCCTGTTCAATTCTTGACAGGGCAAGCAAATCTTCGACGATGGCGTTCAGGCGGTCTACATGCTTTTGGATAATGCCCAGGAAGCGTTCTTTTTCATGGGCCTTTTCAACATTGCCCTGCTGCAGGGTTTCAACAAAACCCTTGATGGCTGTCAAAGGCGTTTTGATTTCATGGGAGACGTTGGCGACGAAATCGCGCCGCATGTTTTCCAGGCGCCGCAGCTGGGTCACATCGTGGAATACCATCAACGTTCCGATCTGGTGTTGATTTGTATCTAAAAGCGGGGAGCCTTTTACATCGATGACGCGTTCTTCATTTTGAAAGACAGTGATGTCTTCTTCAGACGGGCTTTTGTTGCGGAGCGAGTGCCGGATAAACTGCTGCATTGCCGGAGAGCGAATAACCTCTTCAATACTTTTACCCTGGCAATTGGCCGGCTCATTTTCAAATAGCTGCGCAGCAGCCCGATTGATAGTCACAATGCGCTCTTCTGTATCAACAGCGATTACCCCTTCCAGCATGCTGGCAAGAACCGTTTCGAGTTGATTGCGCTGGCTGATGATGGTTTCAATGCGATCGCCCAGCTGGGCGGCCATCTGGTTCATGGCATCGGCCAGACCCGCCATTTCTTCTGTGGCAGGGGAAACCAGCCGGTGGCTTAAATCGCCGCCGGCAAACTGCTCTGCGCTTTTTTTCATCTGCTCGATGGGGTGGCTGATACGACGCGAGACGACCCAGCTGATGCCGGCAGCCAGCAGAGCGATGATGCATCCGCCCAGTGCGATTTTCAGCTGAATGGACCGGATTTCAGTTTCAACCGCGGTTGCCGGCAAAGATGTGCGTAACACGGCCACAACGCTCTGGCGGTCTTTGACCGGAACAGCGACATAAAGCATGCGTTGCATCAAGGTTTTGCTGAAACGCAGGGATCTTCCGGTTTGGCCGGCCAGCGCGGTAATGATCTCCGGTCGATTGGCGTGATTATCCATCAGGCGGGGCGTTTCACGGGAATCACCGATCACCGTTCCGTCCGGCAGGATAACGGTGATGCGCGTTGCCGACAGCCGACCGGCCTCTTTGCAGATTGAATCAACAGCATTTTTTTGCAAAGGCAAAAGCAGCCCCGTGATCTGTTTTTCCAGTAGAGCAGCCCTGGCTTTAAGATCCGTGGCCGTCTGGTCGAGGAAAAAATGACGCATGGCCTCAGATGCATACCAGCTTGCGGCCAGCAATGAAATCAGGGTGATCAATAAATAGGAAGGAAAAAGCTGCCACAGCAGGCGCCTGCGCTTTTTCATGGAGACTCCTTGAACCGGTAACCCACCCCCCGTACGGTCTCGATATATTTGCCAAAGGCACCGAGCTTTTTACGCAATCCGACGATCTGCACATCCACACTTCGATCGGTGACCGGATAATCGTTGCCGCGAATCGAATCCACAATATGGGTGCGGGTAAAGACCCAGCCGGGTCGTTTTGCCAGAAGCAAAAGCACCTGAAATTCGGTGTAAGTTAAATCGACTGGATCACCTTTGGCCAGCACACTGCGCCGGCCGGGATTAATTTCCAGGTCATGGATTTTTACGATGGCCATTTCATCTTCCGGCTCTTCTTTATGGCGACGAAGGGCCGTACGCACCCGGGCAATCATAACCTTGGGGCTGAAAGGTTTGGTAATATAGTCATCCGCACCCAGTTCCAGACCGGCGACGATATCGGATTCTTCGCCTTTGGCGGTTAACATGATAATCGGAATGCTACGGAGTCTGGAATCATTTTTTAAGGTTTTGGTGAACGCAAGGCCGTCCATTCCGGGCAGCATCAGGTCGAGGACAATCAAATCAAAGGAGTCTGAACGCACTTTGCGAAGTGCATCTTCACCTGTCAGGGTTCCGGTGACCCGGTAACCCTCGCGGGACAGGTTATAGCGCACCAGCTCGAGGATATCTTCTTCGTCATCGACGACCAGGATTTTTTCCTTTGCCATTTTTAAGCTCCAGGATTGTTGTTTGAACCCATCTCAAAAATAGTAGATCACGTCCAAGAGCAAGGCGTGAGCCGACGCAAAAGCGCAGCATACGCTGAGTATGTGAGCATTTTAAGGAGGCTCACAACACAGCTATTGGGCCTTAGATGCATTTTTGAGATGGGTTCTTATTTGATTAACTCTGGCTAACATTTTTTTAATATTTGATTTTGGCTAAGGAAAATATGAGCTTATTGTTATCATAAAGTTAGCTAACTGTTAAATAATTATTAGAATCTATTAAAAATCGCCTCTAAGTGTCCGGGCCGGTGTTGCGGACCAGCTCAAAATGCTCACATTTTACAAGTTGAGCCCGTTTGCCCGTTAACCGGTTAAACAAGATAAAATTTGATATGATTTCTTTTTAAGCGGGCCAACCGGCTCAACCAGCCAACCGAATATAGCACTTGACAAATTTCAGCAAAACGATATATTTGAATATATGTTCAGATATTCAAGGGATAGGTATGCGTTCTACAAAAACCAAATGCCTGGACGGTGAAGCCTGCCAGGTGCGGGTGATTCACCTGGATCGGGTGGAACGGGCACTCAGAGAAACGGTATCCGGCAAAGAACTGAACCGCCTTTCATCGATTTTTAAGGTTCTGGGCGATCCCAGCCGTCTGAAAATTGTTATGGCACTCAGAAAGGTTGAAATGTGCGTTTGCGATCTGGCGGCATTTCTGGGGCTGACGGAGTCGGCCATATCCCATCAATTGCGGCGCCTCAAAGATCTGGCCCTCGTTAAAAGCCGGCGGGAAGGACAGGTGATCTATTACTCGCTGGATGATGAGCACGTGGCGGAGTTGTTGAATATCGGGCTTGCGCATGTCACAGAGTAACGACAGGTGTCAGGTTTCGGGTTTCAGGTGTCAGAGTTCGGGGTTCAAGGATTTGTTAAATTCGTTTTATGTGTTTCATTTGTTTTATTGGTTGGCTTAAACCGAACTAATTGAACGAATTAAACCCATCAAACCAATAGAACGTGTGCTCGATACCAGACACCTCTATTTATTTATTTAAAGTAAGGATTAAAAAATTGAGCTTCATTACCGATATATTGTTTGCAAGTTGGAATTTACTGGTTGATGCTTCGGTCTACATCTTGTTTGGATTGCTGGTGGCCGGGCTTTTACGGGTTTTTTTAAATCCGAATTCGGTCGCCAGGCATCTGGGACAGGGCCGCTTTAAATCCGTTATCAAGGCCGCATTTTTTGGCATACCGATTCCGTTGTGATCGTGCGGTGTCCTGCCCGCGGCCGTGTCGCTGCGCAAACAGGGTGCCAGCAATGGTGCCACCACCGCTTTTTTGATTTCAACACCGGAATCCGGCGTGGATTCCATTTCCATTACATATGCTCTGCTGGACCCGATTATGACGATCGCACGTCCGGTGGTGGCTTTTGTTACCGCTGCGGTTGCGGGAATCACGGAAAATCTTTTC
>JASFPY010000225.1:0-4935 GCA_050115755.1 Desulfobacteraceae bacterium
TGATTGTATTTTTAACGGAACTGACTGAGAGGAGAAGATGGCAAAGGACACAAAGTATATTTTTGTAACCGGTGGTGTGCTTTCATCTCTTGGCAAAGGGCTGGCATCGGCCGCGATCGGCGCTTTGATGGAGAGTCGAGGCCTGACGGTGACCATCCAAAAACTGGATCCCTATATTAATGTGGATCCGGGAACGATGAATCCATTTCAGCATGGCGAGGTGTTTGTGACCGATGACGGAACCGAAACCGATCTTGACCTGGGTCACTATGAGCGCTTCACCCATGCCAAAATGGGCAAAGACAACAATTTTACCACCGGCAAAATATATCATTCCGTTATTACCAAAGAGCGCCGGGGGGACTACCTTGGCGGAACCGTGCAAGTCATCCCGCACATCACTGATGAAATCAAAAACAGTATTAAGCTCGCCGCCGACAATGTTGATGTCGTCATTGTTGAAATTGGCGGCACGATCGGTGACATTGAAAGTCTGCCATTTTTGGAGGCCATCCGGCAATTTAGAACAGATGTTGGTAAAGAAAACGTGCTGTATATTCATCTGACGCTGGTGCCCTATATCGGCACGGCCGGGGAAGTCAAAACCAAGCCCACGCAGCACAGTGTCAAGGAATTGAGAAGTATCGGTATCCAGCCCAACATTCTTCTATGCCGCACCGACAGGTTCCTTTCCAAAGATATCAAAGCAAAAATTGCCCTTTTTTGTAATGTCAGCATTGAAGAGGTCATAACAGCTAAAGATGTGGATCATATTTACGAAGTTCCCCTTATCTTTCATCAAGAGGGCCTGGACGAAAAAATAATCGAGTTGCTCAATATCTGGACGCGGAACCCCCAACTGAACGACTGGGAGGAACTCATTAAAAATATCAAGGCGCCCAAGCATTCGGTGACCATAGCTGTTGTCGGTAAATATGTTGATCTCACTGAATCCTATAAAAGCCTGAATGAAGCGCTTTATCACGGAGGGATTGCCAACGATTCTAAAGTCAATCTGAATTTTGTTGATTCCGAGAAACTAGACAGCACAACCTGCAACCAGATGCTGGCCGATGCGGACGGCATACTGGTGCCAGGGGGATTCGGGAGCCGCGGCATTGAAGGCAAGATATGCGCTGCCAATTTCGCACGGGTCAATAACATTCCGTACTTTGGCATTTGTCTGGGGATGCAAATTGCCGTCATTGAATTTGCCCGCCATGTTGCCGGCCTGGAAAACGCAAACAGTTCGGAGTTTGATCAAAATACGCCCCATCCGGTCATATATTTGATGCGCGAATGGTTTGATGAGAGAAGTCAGACCGTTCAGCGGCGTGATGATTTATCTGCAAAAGGTGCCACGATGCGATTGGGGGCATACAGCTGCCGCATTGATACTGATTCTTATGCCTATCAGGCTTATCAAAAAGAAGAGATATCCGAACGGCACCGCCACCGCTATGAATTCAACAACGACTATCTGGATCGGCTGAAGGAAGCAGGAATGGTCATCAGCGGGACTTCGCCCAACGCTGAACTGGTCGAGATCATCGAAATTGGTGATCATCCCTGGTTTCTGGGATGTCAATTTCACCCGGAATTCAAATCTCGGCCGATGGACCCGCATCCGCTGTTTCGAGACTTTATCGGGGCATCTTTGAAAAATTCTCAAGACCGCAACCGGCAGTAAGATTCGAGGGGGTTCGTTATTTGGTTAATTGGTTAAATTGTTGAATGGTCAGTTGGTCAGCGGATATTATCGTTTTAACGATTTAACCATTCGACCATTTGACGAATTAACCACTTAACAAAAAAAGTGAAGCCGGAGAGCTTCACTTTTTTTGCTTGCGGTTTTCTAATTCTTTATCAATTAGGGCTTGGAATCCGTTAAGGCTTCTGTCTTTTAGTTTTCTACCGTTAACGAAAACCGTTGGAACGCTGCGCAGCCCGATCCGGATGGCTTCATTATAATCATGCCTGATTTGTTCAAGCAGCAAGGGGTCTTTCCTGTCTTTTTCAAATTGCGCCAAGTTCAGGTTGAGCTTTGCTGCAATTTCCTGAAATTTGTCTTCATTAAGCCGGTTGTAATTTTCAAATAGTTCATCGTGGAAATCCCAAAATTTTGCCTGACGATCGGCAGCTAGCGCTGCCACAGCGGCTTGAACAGCAAACTTGTGGCTGCGGATCGGGAAATTTTTAAAAACGACTTTGGCGGTCTTGGGGTTTTTCTCGAGCACCTGCTCGAGCAGAGGCGCGAGCCTCGCACAGTATTGTCATTGAAAATCGCTGAAGCAAGTAATGACAACCGGTGCATCCTCAAGACCTTTGTACGGCGATCCCTTGGTTGATATTTGTTTGATAAAATCAAGTGCAATGACCTTAACCGTTTTGTTTTGCCGGCTGGTTGCAAACAGGTGCTTTCCCTGTGGATCGAGCTTAATCTGATCGATCTTTTCGCCGACTTCAATTTTATCTGTGAGGCGCCCGTTGACATCATAAATGTGGATGTTGCCTTCTCGGGTCAAAACAAAAACAGCTTTTCCATCGGGGGAAATTGCCAGATCCAGCGGAGGGGTCTCAAGCTTAAGTGTATTGAGAACCTCCCATTCAACTGTGGCGGACCCCATCGCTTCCAATGTCGCTATCAGCAGCATGATAACCCATAGTATGGAAATTTTTCGGATCATTTTAATCTTAGCCTCCGTATGACTCGTGTGGTTTCAGCGCAGAAAAAATACCCAGGTCGAGGACGAGCACGAGGACGACGACGACGAATACAAGATTAGGCAACATGTTGATGCTTTCGTACGCGTACTCGTCGTCGTCCTCGTGCTCGTTATTCATGGCCTCTATTTTTTGGCCCGGGTAGCCTGATGTTTTGTAAAGTTGTCCATGGTCTGCTGCGCGCATTCCGGGCAGTAGCTGGAGGTGATATCAAGGTTGGCCCTATCGTGGATAAATTCTTCAACCGCGACCCAATTTCCCTTTCCGGGCTCCGTCCGGCGGTCGTCTCGAATTTTTTTACACACGCAACACATGGGCAGTATGGTTTGATAAAGTTTTATCTTTCGCGAAAGCTCGGCTTTCGCCAGGCATTGATTGACCCGGTAAAGCAGTTCTGCCGACTCGCAGGGTTTAAGCAAATAATCATCGGCTTCGTGCCGCAAAGCTTCAATAGCGGATTTCATATTGCCGTAACCGGTAAGGATAATGACCATCGTATTCGCATTGAGCGCTTTGGCCTTTTTTAAAACCTGGATACCGTCAACATCTTCCATGACCAGATCCGTAACCACCAAATCAAAATCGAATTCTGTAAGTAATTCCAGGGCGCGGTCGCCGCTGTCGGCCTGGATTACCTTAAATCCCTGGTTTTCCAAATCCGCGCCAATGCCTTCCAGAATAAACGGGTCATCGTCTACCAATAAAATACTGTTTTTTTCCATTGGATCCTGCCTTTATTCAATGACGGGGGGGCTTGGTTTGATCAACGGTGGGGATTTGACCCTATTTGACCATAATGGATAATTGATTTTCTAACACCATAGCACGATTTTAATGATTCCAAAACATTTTCATGGGTCCAGCAGGTCGTAGCGGCCGATGAGACGGGACAGATAGGTCCTTTGGATATTCATATTTTTGGCTGCTAAACTTCGATTCCCGCCGGTATGTCTGAGATTGAGCATTATGAATTCTTTCTTAAAAAGGTCGGTGGCCTCTTTTAGCGTCAATCCAACGTTCATTCCCGGGTAACTGGGTTTGGTGGCAAACTGAGGCAAATCCTCCGGCATGATTGCCCCGCCATTTCCCATGACGACGGCTCTTTCAATGGCATTCTTCATTTCGCGAACATTTCCAGGCCAATCATATTGAATCATAGCGTCCAGCGCTTTTTTCGATATCGTCAGATTCGACATTCCCCGCTCGCTCTTAAACATGTTTAAAAAATAATTGGCCAGCAAAGGAATGTCTTCTTTGCGCTCCCTCACCGGTGGCATCTGGATCTGCACCACGTTGAGCCGGTAATAAAGGTCCTCGCGAAACCTGCCTTCCGCGACATCCTCGGCAATATTACGATTGGTTGCCGCGATAACCCGGACATCGACCGGGATCGATTTGTTTCCACCCACCCGGTAAAATACACCTTCCTGCAAAATGCGCAGCAGCTTGGATTGCATGCCCGGGCTCATTTCGCCAATTTCATCAAGAAAGATCGTTCCTCTGTCGGCGAGCTCGAATTTTCCAATTTTGCGGCCGGTCGCACCGGTATAGGCGCCCTTCTCGTGGCCGAAAAGCTCATCTTCAAGCAGCGATTCCGGCAAGGCAGCGCAGTTGAGCACAATCATCGGCTCGTCTTTCCTTACCCCTACGCGGTGAATCAGACGGGCGAGCAATTCTTTGCCGGTGCCGCTTTCACCCAATAACAAGGTGCTGGCTTTCGAATTTGCCACCTTGACCGCATCGGAAATGACTTTTGTTAGTGCCGGGCTTTCTCCAATCAGTTCATATTTCAGGTCTAGCTTCTCTCTTAGATCTCTGATTTCTTTTTTATCGTGCTCGATCTTGCGGGCATTGCCGATTGCCACCGCGGCCAGTTCGGCGAAAACGGACAAGATCTTTAAATCAGCTTCTGTAATTTCACTGCCGTCGGTCTTGTCAATAATTTCAACAACACCGATAATTTCTCCGCGGACCTTCATTGGAACACAGGCAATCGAGCGCGTTTCAAACCCGATGCTTTCACTGATTTCCTTATACCAGCGCGGGTCCTTGGAGACATTAGGAATTAGCAGCGGCTCACCCGTTTGGGCCACATGACCCGCGATGCCCTGCCCCAGATCAATTTCGAACTGCTTAACATCATCCTTTTTTTCTCCGGTGGCCACTTTGAAATAAAGTCTTTGAGTTTTGGGATCCAGAAGCAACAGCGAA
>JASFPY010000226.1:0-4917 GCA_050115755.1 Desulfobacteraceae bacterium
CTCTCAGCGGGGCGTTTGATCCAAGAATAAATAGCAATATCTGTTCCAAACTGCACCTTCTCAATATATTTATATAATTTCAAATGGTTAACAATTAATTGGCCAGACGGGAAATGCCGGCATAAAGAAAAAATTACCCTTTTTAGCGGTGCAAACCGCCAAAAAGGGTAATCGTTGCGCCACTATTCCATTATTGGCCCAGCAGGCCGTAAATAACCCTGAGAAACTGCAGCGGATCGACGTAAGTCCCATTAATTTTTACTCCCCAGTGCAGATGCGGGCCACTGACGCGTCCGGTGGCTCCGCTCAGCCCGATTTGATCGCCCCGGGAAACGTGCTGACCGGCAGTAACCTGAATTTTGCTCAAATGGGCATAATTGGAGAAGACCCCCTTACCATGATCCACAATGACTATATTGCCGGAATAAAACAGGTTTTTGGCAAGCCTGACGATCCCAAAATTGGATGCATAGACCGGTGTGCCCTTTTTTGCACGAAAATCAGTACCCCGGTGGTAGCTTTGAATTTGGCCGTTAAACACCCGCTGAGTTCCAAAGGCACTGGTGATATCACCGGCAATCGGCTTCATAAAGCTGCCGTACCACAGGCGGGTGCTGCTGCCGCTGGCAAAGATGCGCCGGATCTCCTTTTTTTCGTTTTTGATACGCTGCAAATCCCGAGAGCTTGGCCTGACATGCCGCGGCGCCACTTGCAAGGCTTCTTTTTTGTAATTTCCCGCAACAATATTAACGGCCATTCTGGCCTTATGAGTGCCGCGCAAATCCGTCCATTCCAGTTCGATGCCCCCTTTTTGCGGTGCGGTGCTCAAAGGAATTCCGATCAGCCCGCAATAGATCCCGGAGGGTTTAACCGGGTGCTGGAAAAGGGCAATCGTGTTTTGTCCGAATCTGGCTTTCAGGTCGGTTGCAGCCGGATCCAGATCGCGCAGGTTAATTTCAAGTAACGTCACCTGTCCATTGGCGACTTTGGATGGTGATAGGCTGACGGCCGCAGCAGACCCGCAAGACGCCATAACGATGATGCCGGCCAGCAGGTATGGAATGATACGGGATGATCGCAACAAATATGATTTCATATTTCGTCAGGTTGGCCGGTTGGCCGGTTTCCGATTAGCCTGTTAAAAGAGGAATTGCATCTTACAATTTTAACGGGCTCAACGGGCCAACGGGCCAACGGGCACAACCGATTTAAGGCAGCTTTTCTTAGCCTTTGATGATCCTCGGCAGCATCATCTGATGCTGCGGGCAGATGGATTTGGGATTTTGATATGCCGCTCCGGCAAAGGCTTGCAAGTATTGCCGGATAGCGGTCATTTTGGCGACTTCGTCCACCAGGCCATGCTGGGCGCAATAGATCGGCCTGGAGTAATCGTAATATTCCTTTACCAATTTGTTCATTTCCTCAATGATCGGCTCCAGTGGTCTGCCCGCCTCTTTTTCTTTGACGAGCCGGCGGGAAAAACTGGCTGCCGCTGCGGTTTCACCGTGCATCACGTATATTTCGGTGGTAGGTGTTCCCAGGGTAAATGCATTATGACGGTTGGCGGTGGGGCCCCCCATGATATAATGAGCGGCTGCAGTTCCTTTTCTTAACAGGACAAGCATCATGGGCACATCGGTTTGCTGAATGGAATAAATCAGCGCCTGCCCGAGTCCCAGCAGTTCGGCTTTTTCGGCGATGTCGCCCACATCGATGCCGCTGGTATCCTGGAACCATATGATGGGCACGCGATCCCGGCCGCAATGGGTGACAAACTCATTCAGTTTGATTAATCCCTGACGGTATAGCTTTCCGCCGATTCCGGCATAGTCGGCATATTCGGGATAATCCTCGCCGAAAAATCCCTGGCGGTTGCCGATCACGCCCATAAGGTACCCGTCAACTTTAACCAATCCGGTGTAAACCTCGGGGCCGTAATCCGGCCGGTATTCCATATGTTCGCTGCCGTCGACCAGGCGGGCGAGAATCTCGTCAAAATTATACATGGCCTTCTGGTTGAAGGGGATCAGGTGATAGAGATCTTCCTGGGAAAACCGCGGTTCTTTCGGTTCCGCCACGCGGAAAAATTTCGGGTTGTAGGCCGGCATATCTTTCATATAATCTTTGATGCCGTCTAAAACCTCTTCTTCTTTTTCAAACACATACCGAAAAAATCCGGTCTCATTGTAATGAATCTTGGTCGATCCCGGTGGCTCAACCTTGAATTGCTTGGCGGCTGCGATCAGCTGTTCGGCGCCTTCCAGGTCAAAGTAGCCTTTGGGCGACATTCCGCTTAAAATGCCGCCGCCGCCCACGGCGATGTTACAGTCTTTATGGGCAAACAGAATCGTGGGGCTGATGCCCTGGTACCCGCCGCCTGCCGGATTGGTGCCGTAAATGGCCGCCAGAATGGGAACGCCCGCCTGTTCCAGTTCGGCATGCCTGAAAAAGGTGGTTCCGGAGCCGCGGCGATCGGCATAGAATTTTTCCTGTTCGGTTAATTTGACCCCACTGCAGTTGACCAACCATACCAGGGGTATGTTCAAGCGTTTGGCCAGGTCAGTGCAGCGGAATACGTTTTCAGACTGTCCGGGGATCCAGGCCCCGGCGTAAACCTTGTTGTCAAAGCCAATGACAACAGCCCATTTGCCCGATATTTTGGCCAGACCGTCAATCACATTTGTGGTGCCTTCACTGTTGTTTTCAGGATTATACAGGGTGTGCAGCGGATTCCAGGTACCCGGGTCCACCAGGTACTCAAGACGCTGCCACACGGTCAATTGGCCCCGGGCATTGATCTTTTCGGTCGGCAATCCGGCGTTCCTGACCTTTTCTATGGCCTCGGCCACATGGGCTTCGACTTCCTGAATCTGCTTCACACTGGCCTCGGTGCTTTTAATCTGTCCGGGTTTAAGTTCTTGTCCAAATTCTTTCATTTTTTCAAAATAAGGTTTCATATTCCTCCTCCAGCGCTGTATTGGTTCCAATTTTTTGTCATCTGTTCCATATACGAACGATGCATGCACGTCAAGGCCGGAAGTACACTATTTGAACTTGACATTCGTTGCGCCTTCGAGTATCAAACGACTCTGGTTAAATTTCATCTCCGGCTGTCCCGGGGAGGTTAAAGATAAGATAAAAAATTTTGAAGGGAGGAAGGAATGGCAACTGAAATTATTGCGCCGATGCCGGGTACAATTATTAATGTTCTTGTGAATGAGGGTGATGAAGTATTGGAGTATCAAGAGGTGATCATTCTTGAAGCCATGAAAATGGAGAATGCCATACCGACTCCTGAAGCCGGGAAAGTAAAAGAAATCAAAGTGAAAGTTGACGATAAGGTGTCCACCGATCAAGTTCTGATGGTTCTTGAATAAGACACCTTTCAGCAACACCACAGACGAACATGCATGACTCGATCAAAGGCCCGACCGGCACTGAAGGTTGGGCCTTTGTGCTTTTGCACGACTTTTGAAAACCACTTTAAAACCACGAAATCACGAAAATTAAAAAACACGAAATATTTTTAATCCGTTTTTTTCGTGTCTTCTTGTCCTTCGTGCTTTCGTGGTGAAAATTTCTTCTCCATTCGATTCAACTAACCTAAGAGGTCGCGGTGCTCGGTCCCATTTTTGTTAACCTGCTGGCAAACCGCAGAAAGCCCCCGCTATCCAAATTGAGGGGGATCAAAGATCCCGAACATTTTTTCTGGCAGATTTTACCCCATGCGGCACGCACCTTTTCTCTTGTCATCGTATTTCTGCCGCCGCGCATGCGGCGCGCGCTCGCGCTGGCTTACCTTTACTGCCGAATGCTGGACACCTATGAAGATCTTTTGCCCACCCTTCATGAAAAGGAAAGGGCCTTGCATCGCTTTATCGATCGGTTTGGCGACCCGGGCGGTTTGAAATCGGCCCCTGCGCTTGATCCTTCCCTGACAGTCGATCCAAGGGAAAGCACACATCTGCTGCTGGTGAACCGAGCGGCGGAGATCGATCGCAACTTTGAAAAATTGAACCGCCCTCAGCAGGATGCCATTCGTCGGCTTGTCCGGCGTATGGGCACAGGCATGATCTGGTCCAGCCGGATTTTTACGCAGCAGGAAGGCGTTCTGAAGACCCCGGGGCAGCTTTCGCGTTACTGCTGGCATGTGCTCGGCACGCCGATTTTGTTTGCCGATGAAATGCAACGGCTGGATCAGGGAATTTCACCAGAAATTGATGACGCCCGGCTGCGGTTATGCGCTGTGGTGGGCGAAGTGATTCAGCTGGCCAACATTACGCGTGATCTTGAGAAAGATTATGAGCGCGGAATTTATTACCATCCCCAGCTACCGGGTCTGGAAGGCGCCGGCCGCGTGCAGGCTATCCGGGATGTGCGCCGTCAACTGATCCTGCGAGCCATTCGCCGGTTCCGTGATTTCCCCCGTTTTTTTAATGCCATTCCGGCACCCCAAATTTCACGGGCCCGGGGCGCCGCAATACTTCTCATCATAACCACCTATGCCTATTACTGGCGCGCGGCTCAAAAAGTCGGGCTGCCGGCCTTTGATAACCGACAGCGGATTACGCATTTGGGCGGAGCACTAATCTGGCTAAAGTGTGTTTTATCGCCCCGGGCGGCCTCGCGCTTTTTAAAATGGATAGAAAAAACGGTTTTGATTGCTTTTGACCGTTGCCAACCCGAGGTGTCCGAACGGTTTGTCTGGGAGGATGGGGAATTTGATGTCGTACAGGTTTTAAAGGGCAGTTGACCGGTTGCCTTGTCTAAAGCTGGGAAGCTGGGAGGCTATAAGGCCAGGATGCTTGCAGGGCTGAATAATTAGGAAGTCAAATGGGCTCAAACCTTCAAGGCTTTCAAGCCTCCGAGCATCCCAGCCTCCTGGCAATCCCTATCCGTTGCCTATTTCAACCTGCT
>JASFPY010000227.1:0-4908 GCA_050115755.1 Desulfobacteraceae bacterium
GTATTACCGGATTTGGGATAAGAAACTATAAACACATCATCAGAATAAATTTTGTTAGGTAACCAGGGAGATGGCCTTTGCTCCTTGTTAGCAATCCTTGAAGGATTTCCCTCGACTCCAGAATCAAATGTTGGTGAAGAAAGAAGTTCATTAAGTAATTCGTGCGCTTTTGCATGCTCGGGAATTTTATCCAGCAACTGTTTCAATAGATCAATTGCCTCTCTTATTTCTCCCATTCTTGCAAAAGCTATTGCCCTACCGTAATTTAGTCCTGGTAAATTCAATCCATTAAAAATAACTTGATCGAAAAGGCGCAAGGCTTCTGTGTCATTTCTTCTGTTTAATTGGCAAATTGCTTGCTCAATAATTAGTCTTTGGTTCGATGGGAGTTCTATTGTCACTATTTATTTAACCAAAATGATCGTTGGTGACGATACGGAAGCTGGAATCAAATTTTGTTGCTGCAGCAAATATTACGTACCTAACTTCAAATCAATTAAGCTTGCAGCAATATGTATGCCATAGACTAATTAAATATTTATAAATAATTTCAGTAAGATACTGTTAAACTATTTCAGGGAACCGGCAAAAAAGTCAAAATCCTGACGGCAGGTTCGAAAAATTTGCCTATTTGAGCACTAACTGCAAATAAGGCTGGACACATCTTTATGTAAGCAGCTGAAAACATATATAAATAAAAGCTCTAAAGATGGTGAGGAAATCTGCCGATATAAATTTTGGATAGGACATTATCCAGACAGGTACGAATATGGAATTTTTAAGTGTTGGAAATATCGACATATTCTCAGCCACGATCCCGCAAACCGCTCAGCTGGAATCGTTGGCCAATAGTGCGCTGGCAAAGGGTATTGATCTTTATCGACGGCAAGATTATGAAGGCGCCATCAGGGAATTACGCCGCTCAATCGGCCTAGCGCCAAACTCGTCGTATTCAACCGACGCCTCCAGCTATATGGCCAACGCTTATATAGCGCTGGAAGATACGGAAGGTGCAATCAAAGCTTATAAGGGCGCCATTCGCCGGAGCCCTGATCGGGATGATATTTACATCAGTTTGGGCAACCTCTACTTTTCCGAAGGCAAGTATGACGAAGCCGCTGAAACCTATGAAAAAGCGGTCAAAATTTATTCGAGCTCTGATAATCATTACGCACTAGGGCAGGCGTATTTGAATGCCGGACGGTATTCAGAGGCGGATCGGGAATTTAATACGGTTTTGCGCATGGAGCCCGACAAACCCGCTGGGTATTATGGTCTAGGCCTGAATTTAAGCAAACAGGGCCGCTATGAAGACGCCATTTTACAGTTTAAAGAAGCCATTCGCGTCGATCCCAAATTCTATGATGGTTACGCCGAGATGGGATATGCCTATGCGGATCTGGGTGAAATGAATGAGGCCCAGCGGATAGTGAACATCCTTGAGCCGATGGCACCAGAGCTCGCAGATACCCTCAGCCGCCATATGTACAAAGTGGATCCGCCGAAATTTATGTTTTCCTTTGCCGATGCGAGCTTTAATTACAGGATGCCCTGGAAAACCCCTCTTTCGGCTCTGGACGCATATCTGGTAACTCCAGATGCGGAAAAAACATTTACGATGAAGTTTCAGTTTGACAAAGAAATGAACCGCGAGTCCGTCGAAAATGTGTTGAACTGGCGTATCGGCCGTTCGACTCAGAGCGGACCCGGTCTGGCATACAATTACGGCTTTCCGGTTCCGGATACCGAAGTTGTCTTGGCCCCTATCCCCAAGAGCGTCTATTACGATGCAGATAATTTAACCGCCACCGTTTATTTTGATGTCCGGCAAAACACCGCCGGGGACGGCACCATCGATGCGGCGCATATCGAGTTTCAATTCACCGGCGAAGACGCCTACGGATACAAAATGAATCCCAAATACGATCAATTTATGGGATTTTCCGGAGTGGCATAATCACGGCATTGAGCAAATTTTCCCCAAATCCCTAATCTCAGATAAATTTTATAAAGTCGTCCCCTATTCCTCCTAATTTCGTTCACCTTTTTTCTCTTTAAATCTTTTAGTTGTTACATGTGACGCATAAATGAAAATTTTTGATGCCAAAACAAAGACTTAAGGTTTTGGGCAGACCTGCCGATATAACTATATAATCATAAATAAAGCCGATGGACTATTTATAAAGAATTATTGATAAAAAACAGGCCCCATCAGATAGATGAGAACCAAAGTTATGGCCGCTAAAAATAGAAAAAATCGTACCTGTAAAAAAAGTGAAGTGGAACTGTCACTGATCGAAAGCGAAGAAAAATTTCGCCTGCTGATGGAACTGACCACAGATGGGGTGCTGGTGGTGCAGGACGGTAAAATCAAAGAGGTCAATTATTACCTGGCCAAGATGTGCGGTTACACCATCGACGAACTGCTCGATACCGACCTTGCCAGTTTTTTTCATGCAGACAACATCGAAACCATTGAGACGATCTACGAAAAGCCGTTAAAAGATGATAACGTCCTGGCGGTTCACGATTTAACGCTGATGTGTAAAAACGGTCACCGGATCGAAGTGGAAGTGATCGCAGGCCGATTCATCTTTCAAAATAAACCTTCGAACCTTTTGGTGGTGCGCGATATATCAGACCGCAGCAAATCGGATCGAGAGCTGGAGCGCACCCGCCAGCTGGAGTCCATTGCTGCATTGTCCGGGGGTATCGCCCATGACTATAATAATTTATTAACCGCAATCATTGGCAATATTTCCCTGGCTCAAACCTATCTGGATCCGGATGACAAAGTATTCCTGCTGCTAAGCCAGGCCCTGACAGCCTCCAAAACGGCTAAGGATTTGACCCAGAAATTGATCACGTTTTCCAAGGGCGGATCACCGGATAAAAAAGTTGCCTCAGTCGCCAGTTTAGTTAAAAACGCCACCGAATTCACCTTGAGCGGTTCCAACCTTAAAGCCAACTTTAATTTTCCCGACAACCTGTGGCCGGTGGAAGTGGACAAGAGACAGATCGGCCAGGCGATTCACAACGTGATCATGAATGCCCGCGAGGCGATGCCGGAAGGCGGTCTGCTCGAAGTCAGCGCTGAAAATGTCACGAGCGATGATGATTTGTCCAATTTGAGAAATGGCAAGTATGTAAAAATATCCATCGTCGACTTCGGCATCGGTATCGCTCAAAAAAATCTGGAAAAAATTTTCAATCCCTATTTTTCAACGAAAAAAATGGGGAGTAAAAAAGGCACCGGGCTGGGCTTGTCCATCTGCCACTCGATTATTCGAAAACACGGCGGCAACGTGACGGTGGAGTCTAAATATCGCCGCGGAACCACGTTTCACATCTATTTGCCCAGTGCTAACGGAAAATCCCCCGATCAGAGAACCACGGATACCGCCGAACAGGAAATCCCGGTTTTTGGGGAAGGCCGCATCCTGGTAATGGATGATGAGGCGATGATCCGCAAACTTGCCGGTGAGCTATTGAGCTATCTGGGTTATGAAGTTGAGTTTGCACTGGACGGTGCAGAGGCCATCAAACGCTACAAAAAGGCGATGGGCTCAAAAAAACCGTTTGATGCCGTCATTTTGGATTTGACCGTTAAAGGCGGCATGGGCGGCAAAGAAACCATCCAGAGACTCGTCAAAATCGATCCGCAGGTGGTTGCCATCTTATCCAGTGGTTACTGCAATGATCCTGGAATTACCGACTTCGGTCGATACGGGTTTAGCGGAGTGGTAACCAAACCGTATACAATGAGCGAGTTGGGTGAAAGATTGAATCAGGTTGTTGCCAACAGGCAAAATTAGCGCCTTCCTAAAATTCTTGCCTACTGCTATCCTTTTGATCTAAAATACACGCTTAACATTCCCAAGGATTCGTTTTTATTTTTAAAGCAATTCTATCCGTCTGAAGCCCGAGGGTCGAATTGATGAATATTCGTCTAAGTAAGAACCACATCATTATTTTCATGGTATTAATTTTCGGGGTAATCTGCGGCAGCGCGGCGGGAGCCTTTTTTGCGCTCACCCACGATCTGCCCCAGATCCGCTCGCTGGAAAATTTCAGGCCCGATGCGGTTACCCGTATTTATTCCGCTGACAAAATCCTGCTGGCCGAACTATTCATTGAGAAGCGCGAACCCGTGCCGCTGGAGACAATACCCCGGCTTTTAAGGGCAGCGCTGGTGGCAACCGAAGACCGCAAATTTTATAAACACAGCGGCGTCGACCTGAAGGGCATCGCCCGGGCGATCATCAAAGATATTAAAGCTGGCGAATTCGTTGAAGGTGCGAGCACCATCACCCAGCAACTGTCGAAAACGCTTTTCCTCACACCCCGAAAGACACTGGTGCGCAAAATAAAAGAAGCCATTCTGGCTTTTCAACTAGAGCGTCGTTACACCAAAGATGAAATATTGGAATTGTACCTTAACCAGGTGTACTTTGGCAGCGGCGCTTACGGCGTGGAATCTGCCGCTAAAATATTTTTTGGTAAATCTGTAAAAGATTTAAGCCTGGCGCAATGTGCACTGGTAGCCGGTATGCCAAAATCGCCTTCACGTTATTCTCCTCTGGTAAATCCGGATCTGGCCCTCAAAAGGCGAAATACCGTATTAAGGCAAATGCGTGACACGGGTATTATTTCCGATGCGACCTATCAACAGGCAGTCAATGAAGCGCTCTATACCAATGGCCGTCGATTCAATCCGTCAAAAGCACCTTATTTTGTAGAATATATTAAACGCTTTCTTGAAGATAAAATGGGATCAACCCGACTGTATAAAGGTGGTTTATCCGTTTATACCACCCTTGATTACAGCCTGCAATCAGCAGCCGAAAAGGCTGTGACCGACGGACTCTCAGCGATAACCGAGCGGATGAAAATGGCGCAAATAGCGGA
>JASFPY010000228.1:0-4869 GCA_050115755.1 Desulfobacteraceae bacterium
CAGACTCCAAAGGATATCGGTACCGTCAACAAATTGACATTTATTCATCATCCTGCGCAGCTCTTCATATTCTAGAACGGGGATTCCCAAGCGCTGTTCATACCCAAGCTCCCAACCTATTTTACCCTCTGCCATACCGCGGGATTCCATAATATTCTTTACTTCATCCAGCGGGGTTCCATAGAGTCCTGGATAATTAATAACGTCGCAGCTATGCGTCTTTAACTTTGCGTCGGGAGTCATCATATTTTGCAACAAAAGAATAGGTTTCTCTTTAACCGGCAGGAAGTACCAAGCTGTCCTCGTGTATGTAGTCCACGGAGCATGAGTACGAAACCCGCTAAAATAAGTCACGTTACTTTCATCGGTTGTTACCATGCCTGAGAGCCCTGCTGCTTCCATTTTACTTCTACAATTTTCTAAACGTCTATCAATTTCCTCTTTAGGCCATGTGTGGTAAGACATATTATTTTCCTTGTTCTGAGAAATTATTGCTTATATGCAAACTGCTCGATCTATCAAAAACGAGCAGCAAGAATTAATTACATATATCAATCTTTGTAATTTCGCTGAATCACAGCAAAGTGCAACGAGATTACTTTAAAGCCATAAAGGAGGTGATCAAAAGGACAATTATGGCCCATAATTTTACTTGACAGATAGCAATACAGAGATTCTTAAGTCAAACATAACAAATTAATATTAATAGAAATATCGACGTTTGTTACGGGTACATAGCCGTTACCAAAAAAAATAACGGGGCGGCTACGACAAGATCTAGTGGTCGACAATCCCTCAGCAATTCTGAAAAAATTATCGGTTTTATGATTAAATCTTAAAATTTTGAGTATTGTGCGAGAATCCCATATATTGTGTCCGCCTGGTGTAAAGACAACGTTTACATTGCGTGCCTCCATCGCAACATCTTGTTTTTATCGATTTGTAATGCATATCTGCAACAATCTCAGGGCAAAAAAGTTGAGATTTGATAATCATATGAATTCAACTGTTAAATCAAATGTCCGAGTGTTGGCCTTCAAGGATAATTATCCCTATACGTAAATTGTCGTTTTTCGGCCTGAATTGCCTGTCGCGCCGAAGCTTCGGCGAAGGGGGATCCTCCTGGGGCCGGGAATCGTTGTTTTCCGCCATGAGCTTGCATCACACAAAATCGCGACAGTGCATAGCCATTATGCAAAAGAAAAAAAGCCTGCCAGATAATAATCTGTCAGGCTTTTTTCTGTCCAAATTAGATTATTCGACTTTCCCGGTGACCCAGTAGTCGACGAGCTTTTTATGCCGCTTGACGAATTCCGCAGCCGCCGTTTCATCATTGTCCTCGTACAGGTCGACCAGCTCGTTTACGAGTTCGATCGGAAAGTAAATGCGTGATAAAAACATGCTGACTTCATTGGGAAACACTTCCATGAAGTCCCGGCGGCCGATCATATGGCATCTCTCCTCGCCGCCGAGAATCTTCTTGGGCTCATCTATGTAGCGGATATCGAAGCGCGCAAAAGCAAAATGCGGCTTCCACAGGGTAACCACGACCCATTCCTTGCGCATCATCCGTCGCTTCAATTCGGCAACCATGGAATAGTCACTGCTGTCACGCAGCTTCCATCCCTTCAGCTCAGGATACTGCTTCATCATGAGCGCCGAGTGCTGCATCAGCCCCGATCCCGGGTCAATACCGACAATCTCGCCTTTAAACTTCTCTCGAATTCCGCTTTTGCCCAGATCGGTTACCGAGCTGACCTCTGATTCCGGAACGTAGTTTGGAACTGCCCACCCCAGGCTGGCATCTTCATAAAGAAGGCCGAAGTCACAGACTTTACTTGCAATTTTTGCCCAGTAAGCTTCGTGCGTCAAAGGCAGCCAGGATTCAATGAAAAGGTCCAGGTCGCCATTGGCAACTGCCGTGTAGGCAACGCCGATGTCCGGGTTGGTGATCTCTATGGGGTAGTCCAGGTAATTTTTAAAAATGTATCTGATCAATTCACCTTCCGCCAGGGCCTCGGACCAGGCCACAACCCCGAATTTGAGCGTTTTCTTTTCGGCACACAGGGCCGGTGATGCGGCAAATGCCATTAAAAGAGTTATCAAAAGCGCAGATATACACATAAGCCTAAATTTCTTTGTCTTCATAAATTGTATCCTCCTTTTTTCCAGTTAAGAGTTTTTGCTTCTTACTGCCTGCCGATTGCCTTTCGAATCTACCACCTCCTCCATTTCAGGATTAATTTTTCACTTGAGCTGTCCTAGCGGCGCTGGCCGATGGTTCTTGTGGATCGATCCAGGATGATGGCAACGATAACGACCGCAAATCCAGCGACAAAGCCTTTGCCCACCAGCATGCGCTGAATGCTGCGAACTACTTCGCTGCCCAGTCCGCCGGCGCCGATCAGGGCTGCAATCACCACCATTGACAGCGACAGCATAATGGTCTGATTGACCCCCGCCATAATGGAAGGCCGCGCAACGGGCAGCTGAACTTTTACCAGCATCTGGAAATAGTTGCACCCGAAAGACTCGCCGGCCTCGACCAATTCTTTGGGCACCTCGCGAATGCCCAGATTGGTCAACCGGACCGCCGGCGGAAGGGCAAAGATAACTGTGGCCACCACTCCCGGGGCCGGCCCCAGACCAAACAAAATCACCGCCGGAATGAGATAAACAAAAACCGGCAGGGTTTGCATAAAGTCCAGAATCGGCCGTATGCTATTGTCCACCATATCCGATTTGCCGGCCAGGATGCCCATGGGAATACCGAAGAGCAGGGCAATAAACGCTGCCGTCAGCGTCAGGGAAAATGTCTCCATGGTTTGGGGCCACAGTCCCAGATTGGCGGTGAGCCAAAGGCCGCCGAAGCCGAACAGGCCGGTCCAAAAACTCGCCGTCCACCACAGATAGGGGATGATCAGAACCCCCAGCAGCGGAAAAGCGACGGGTGTGTCCGCGATTTTGAAAACAAAGACCGGGACAAAATCAAGAATCACAAGAATACCCGCATTTATCTGGTTAATGATAACCGTAATGGCGTCAAAAAACCCCATGAAGGTAATGGCAATCCAGTCGATGGCGGCGTCTATCCAGTCATCCAGTGGAATGATACCGTGAGTACCGATTTTATCAAAGAGCTCCTCACCATGCTCCTGGGACAAGGCCGGCGGGCAAAAAAGCGCCGCCATCAGCATGATCACAATTAAAAGGGCAAAGAATCCGAAACCGCCGATGGTCTTTTTTGTTTTCGCAAACATATCTTTCCCCTTATTCTTCGCGGCTCTTTTCGGTTTGCACCTGTCCGCGCCCTTTTTCCAGGATGCCTTGTAGAATTTCGTGGACACCGACGATGCCCTTAAATTCGCCGGCCTGATTCAGGATAATAATCGGGTTGTCGGAAATTTTGAGCCGGGCACCCATAATTTCTTTGAGCGGCGTATCTTCACCGGCTGCAATGAACACTTCCCGCCGATCGACCGCTCCGAGATCTTCTCCAAGTTTCCTGACGGAAAAGGTTTTTCCCTTTCGAATGCAGGCAAACGGCCTGGCGCCTTCGTTGATGCAGTAGATGATGCCGTCTTCCTCTGCGGATAGGGACGGTTCAATTCCAGAGACTTTCGTATCCAGATCGACGGGACCGGCCGGACGCACCGGCAAACGCCTGGCAATGGTTCCGGCCGTCAGGACGCCGCTGGGATCGGCGTGTTCGACAAAATTGGCCACGTACTCGGTGCGGGGGTTGACGATTATTTCCTCTGGAGTGCCGGATTGAACGATTTGCCCGTCTTCCATAATTGCGATTCGATCACCGATCTTCAGAGCCTCATCCAGGTCATGGGTAACAAAAAGTATGGTTCGGCGCACCTTCTCGCGCAATTTGAGGAGTTCATCCTGCATATTTACCTTAATCAACGGATCGAGGGCGCTGAAGGGCTCGTCCATCAGCAGAATCTCAGCCTCATTCGCCAGGGCGCGGGCCAGTCCGACACGTTGCTGCATGCCGCCTGACAGTTGCGACGGATAGGCGTTGGGCCAGTCTTGAAGGCCGACCAGTTCCAAAACTTCTTTGCCCTTGCGGAGGCGCTTGTTTTTGTCGATGCCCTGAATTTCCAATCCAAAAGTCACATTGGAAAGCACATTTCGATTGGGAAACAGAGCGAAGTGCTGGAAAATCATCGCAATTTGCTTTTCGCGCACCTTGCGCAGGGCTTTTTTACCCAGGGAGCCGATTTCTATTTTAGTACTGCCGTTTTCGATGTAGATCTCTCCTTTGGTAGGCTCTATCAGCCGGTTGATACAGCGCAAAAGAGTCGACTTGCCGCTGCCGGACAATCCCATGATCACGAACAGGCTGCCTGACTCCAGCTGAAAGCTGACATCCTGGACACCGATCACCTGCCCCGTTTCTTCCTGCACAGCTTTCTTGGATCGGCCTTCAAGAAGCAGTGCCAATGCTTTCTGAGGATTCTCTCCGAAAATTTTATAAACATGTTGCGCATTGATTGCCGTCATAACGGAAATCTCCGTGTTAGGTGGCGAAGGTACAAGGTGCAAACTGTTTTCGAAGTTGGTCTATTAAAAAATCCCACAGGAAGATCTGCGCTGCACACCGGCGCAGGACACAGATCTGCTGTAAAAGAGCTAAGGGTGGCTGGAGAGACTGATGGTGGCAATCAGCGGTCGAATTGCCATGAAAGCTGGTCAGTTGCTGATAGAGAGAGGAAGGAATCTCAAAGTCCTTTTCATTCGCCAATCTTTATTGGGATTGAAGTCAAGATGCTTGGAACGCTTAAGTTTCACCTAACATAGCGGCCCGTTACTGTCAAGAATGCAATTGGAATAATGTCATCTGAAGGTTCGGGAATA
>JASFPY010000229.1:0-4858 GCA_050115755.1 Desulfobacteraceae bacterium
GGTCGGCAAGATACCGATTCTCATTAATATTGATCATCACGTTTCCAATACCGGCTTCGGTCACATCCAACTTGTCGACACCACTGCCTGTGCCACAGCCGAAATCGTCTACCGGTTGATTAACGCGTTAGAGATCCCATTTGACAAAGCCATTGCGACTTCAATTTACACGGGAATTTTAACCGATACCGGCTCGTTTCGTTTTTCAAATACAAACCAAGCGGCCTTTGCCATCAGCAAGGCGATGACAGATGCCGGTGTGGAGCCCCACACCGTAGCGCAACGTGTATTTGGAACCTATTCTTTAGGCCGTATCAAATTGTTGAATATGGCACTGAACTCCATCGAAATTTCAGACAATGGTAAATTGTCGATGATGACCATAACCCGAAGCATGCTTAATACAACCGGGACGAACACGGAAGATTTAGATGGTATGATCAATTATGCGCGGCGCATTGAGGATGTAAAAGTCGCCGCACTCATCCATGAGATAAAAAATGGTGCCGGCAAATTCACCAATATGAACCGCTACCACGTCAGCCTGCGATCCGACAGCAGTGTGGATGTCGCCAGAATCGCAGCGAAATTCGGCGGTGGCGGACACACCAGCGCTGCCGGATTTCAGATTGAATCAACGCTGCTGGCATTGCAAACAAAAATCATTGACCTGGCTAAAGATTTGTAAATCGGATGCGTTCATCATCGTCTATCCAAAAGCAGCCGATAAAAAACCGGCAAAGATTAAATGGAATTATCGTTATTGATAAACCGAAAAATATCACCTCCGCCAGGGTCGTTGCTGATGTAAAACGCATGCTGGATGCGAGAAAAGTCGGCCATGCCGGCACACTGGATCCCTTTGCCGAAGGGGTTCTGGTATGCTGCATAAATGATGCGACTCGACTCGCCCGCTTTCTGCTGGCTGGCAATAAAACTTATGACGCAACGCTTAAGCTGGGGATTGAAACCGATACCCAGGATAAGACCGGAACCGTTACCGCCGTCAAGCCGGTGTTGGACTGGCCGGAAGATAAGATAAATTCGGCGGCTAAACAATTTGAGGGGCGAATTGAACAACAGCCCCCGGTCTTTTCGGCTTTAAAACACAAAGGAACACCCCTATATCGGCTGGCGCGAAAAGGCACGCCGGTTCAAAAGCCGGCCAGACGGGTCCATATTTCAAAAATTCGCATTCTTGAAGTAAGTCTGCCCCTGGTCCGCTTTGAAGTCTCGTGCTCTGCCGGAACCTATATCCGCAGCCTGTGCGCTGACATTGGAAGGCAGCTGGGATGCGGTGGTCACCTTCAGGCACTCAAGCGAACGGAAAGCAGCGGCTTTAAAATTCAACAGGCAATTTCGCCGGAGCAATTGGAAAGGCGGATTGGCGCAGGCGACACCAAACGGTATCTTATCAGCATGACCGACGCTCTGAAGGAAATGCCGACCTGCATTGCCGATCAAAAATTGATCGAAAAGATCCGGCATGGCAAACATCTGAAAAAATCGGATATAAGAATCGATCGATCATCAGGAAATTCCAAAAAGCAAAATGCCAACATAAAAATCGTCGATTGCGATAATATATTGCATGCGGTCTTAAATTATGAAAAAAACAGTGACAGGCTCACATATGCCTGTGTTTTTCCGAACTGAAAAACAGATACCGGAACCTATCTCAAAATAACCAAAACATACTTTTCCTTAGAGGAGGCTGTAAAAGTGGTTTTTGACACAGAAGACAAAAAGAAATTGATTGACAAGTTCAAGCTGCATGAAACGGATACGGGTTCGCCCGAAGTCCAGGTCGGCCTGTTGACCCATCGTATTTCCTCCCTCACTGAGCATTTGAAGATTCACAAAAAAGATCACCACTCCCGCCGGGGATTGCTGATGCTTGTGGGCAGACGCCGCCGCCTGCTGAACTATGTTAAGCACAAAGACGTCAATCGTTATCGGGCCATAATTGACACGCTGGGCTTGAAAAGGTAGCCAGCTGAAAGGGCTTATTTTTTGGGCTTCAATCATCAGTGGTTTCAGCATTGCCGTTTTGTGTTTTTGTTGATAGCCCCAAAGCGGTGCCGGATGAAACAAACGCAGTCCGAAACCCGACCTTTTTCGGGCTCTGCCAGATTTACAAAATTTAACGCCTGGCCTTTTGATGATCGCCGGTTTGAAATGCGGACGTCATAATAAATGAAAAAGGATCAGGCTTTTTTTATTTTAGGAGAAAAAATGGAAACTTTGCTTAAAGAAGAAATCGGGGGACGAACCCTGAGTGTCCAGGCCGACAAACTTGCCAAACAGGCATCCGGTTCAGTGGTGGTACAATATGGAGATACCATTGTACTGGTGACCGTTGTCGCCGCCCATGATGAACGAGACTCGGATTTTTTACCCCTGACCGTAGAGTATCAAGAGAAAATTTATGCCGCCGGGCGAATCCCCGGAAACTATTTCCGCCGGGAAATCGGCCGGCCCAGTGAAAAAGAAACCCTGACCGCCCGACTGATCGACCGGCCCCTCCGGCCCCTGTTCCCAAAAGAGTGGCGTTATGAAATCCAGGTGATTGCAACCGTCCTGTCCATGGACCAGGAAAATGACCCGGATACACTGGCAATGATCGGTGCCTCAACAGCGTTGGAGATTTCAGACATCCCCTTTGCCGGTCCGATCGCCAGTGTGCGGGTGGGACGCATTAACGGCCAGTTGAAAATTAATCCACCCTCTTCGGAATTGGAAAACAGCGATATCAATATCATCGTTGCCGGTTCCAAGACCGGTGTGGTGATGGTGGAAGGCGGCAGCGACGTCGTCAGCGAAGCCGATATGCTCGAAGCCATATTTTTCGGACACCGCGAAATGCAGCCGTTGATCGATCTGCAGCTAAAATTAAAGGCGTCACATGGCCACCCGAAACGCTCTTTTAGCCCACCGCAAAAAGATCAACAGCTGGTCGGCACCCTAAATGAAACAGCTGCCGGGCGCTTGCGGGAAGCGATTTTGATCCCTGAGAAAACAAGCCGCCAAGCGGCCGTACGCGAACTCAAAGGTGAAATATTTGAGACCCTGGGCGAAGATTATAGCGACCGCAAGGCAGAAGTCTACGAAATTCTCAACGATATTCAGAAGAATATCAGCCGTGATCTTATTTTAAAAGAAAAGCGCCGAATTGATAACCGCAAATTCGACGAAATCCGGCCGATAACCTGTGAAGTGGGCCTGCTGCCCCGACCCCACGGCAGCGCGCTTTTTACGCGGGGTGAAACGCAAGTCCTGGGCGTCCTGACCCTGGGCTCCGGACAGGACGAGCAACGCGTCGAAACCCTGTACGGTGAGGAATTCAGACCCTTTATGCTGCATTATAATTTTCCACCCTATTCTGTGGGCGAAACCCGGCGGATTTCCGGCCCATCACGTCGTGATATCGGACACGGGGGACTGTCCACCCGGGCCATTGAAAAAATTTTGCCGGATAAAGAAGCGTTCGACTACACCATTCGACTGGTTTCTGAGGTCCTGGAATCCAACGGCTCTTCATCAATGGGGACCGTTTGTTCCTGCTGTATGGCGCTGATGGACGGCGGGGTTCCCATAAAAGCCCCGGTGGCCGGCATTGCGATGGGCCTGGTAAAAGAAGAAGATCAGGTGGTTATTCTTTCAGATATTCTTGGGGATGAAGATCATACCGGTGACATGGATTTTAAGGTCACCGGCACCGCCGATGGAATCACCGCGCTGCAAATGGACATTAAAATTCATGAACTGTCCCGTGACATTATGGAACGCGCTTTGGAGCAGGCCCGTGCCGGAAGGATTTTTATCCTCAATAAAATGCTGGAAACCATTCGCGAGCCGCGCAAAGAAATCTCACCCTATGCCCCCACGATCAGCACAATCAAGATCAATCCGGACAAAATCCGTGAAGTCATCGGTCCGGGAGGCAAAATTATCCGCGGTATTCAAAGCGAAACCAATACCAGCATTGAAATCGATGATTCCGGTGTGGTTAAAGTAGCAGCCTACTCAAAAGAAGAAGGCGATGCCGCCGTTAAAATGGTGCAAGATCTCACTCAGGAACCGGAAGTCGGTGCCATCTATGAGGGTAAAGTGGTCAAAATCACCGATTTTGGCGCCTTTGTGCAGATTCTGCCCGGCACCGACGGCCTGGTTCATATCTCCCAGCTTGCCAATCGGCGCATAACCAAAGTATCCGATGTCGTTAAAGAAGGCGATACACTTAAAGTTAAAGTTTTGGAAATCAGCCGGGACGGCAAAATCCGGCTTAGCCATAAAGCGACCCTGGAAGAGGCGCATGGACGTTCATCAAATCGATAAAACCGTTTTAAAAAACGGAATCCGGATTTTAACGCGAAAAATGCCCCACATCCGGTCGGTGTCCATGGGCGTCTGGGTCAATGTCGGTGCCCGTGATGAAAACCCGGCTGAAAGCGGGCTTTCACATTTTATTGAGCACATGATTTTTAAAGGCACCCGGCAACGATCCGCCTATCAAATTGCCAAGGAATTCGACGCCATCGGCGGCCAAACCAATGCCTTTACGACCATGGAAAACACCTGCTATCATGCCAAGGTCATGGACACCCAATGTGATACCATGGTGGAAATTCTTTCGGATATTTTCTTAAATTCGGTCTTTGACCCCGAAGAAATCGAAAAAGAACGCCCGGTCATACTGCAGGAGATCAGAATGGTCGATGAAAGCCCAGATGAATATGTGCACCTGCTTTCGGGAAAAAATTTTTGGGGTGACAACCCTCTGGGACGTTCGATTCTCGGCAGACCTGAAAATATTATCCGGTTTGACGCCGATTCGATGAAAACATATTTCCATCGG
>JASFPY010000230.1:0-4833 GCA_050115755.1 Desulfobacteraceae bacterium
TGGCAGGTTTATTGAATTCGGCCGGCTGCGGGAATTGCCGGATTTTATGACGGTCAATCAACTTCAAGCGCTCGGAATTGAGGTTATTTCAATGGATCGAGACGCTTCGATTCCCAAACCCGATGAAGTCGTCATCACCAATAGCTGGGTGCGGCCGAGGTTATTAGGCCAAAAGCCCGTATTGCCGGTAGCGTCCATCGGTAAGAATATCTGGAAAAATATCGGCAAAAAGCGTAAGCGAAAAAATTCTGGGCCCGCTTCGTCAACTTTTCGTTGAAACCTTATTATATTGCTGAATGAAATGGATCAAATTATCTGCCTGTCCTTGCATATAATCGATCCAGAGCGACAGCGCCTCATCTCCTTCCGGTGTTAGACGGTAGATACGCCGGGCGGGTCCGCTTCCTTCCGTCTGCCACTCTGATTTGACCAACCCGTCCGCCTCCAGGCCTCTCAGGTGCCGGTAGATCATTCCCGGCGGGGCCTGGCCCTGCACAAACCCGAATTGTTGGATGTTGTTTATGAGTTCGTAACCATAAGCGGGTTTGATCTTGAGCCCCAGCAGAAGAGACGGTTGCATATAACGCTCTGCTTTGCCGGAGCCCGGATGCGGTTTTTTTCCCTGAATTTTCTTTGTTTTTGTTGACATATATCCTCCAAGGATATATAAACAAAATGGTAATCATTAATGCGCTCAGCCGTCAAAGGCTGACTAGAAGTGGTTTCAAAACCCCATCTAAGGCCCAATGGCTGCGTTGCAGACCTCCGGTAAATGCTCACATACTCATGTATGCTGCGCTTTCCCGACTTGTCCCGCCATAGCCCGACGCTCGTTGGAGGGCGACGGCGGATCGGCCTGACGCCTTGCCCTTAGACCTGATCTGAGGTTTTGAAACCACTTCTAATTATTTTTTCAAATAGGAGAATAAAATGAGCAAAATATTTGTTCGCGAAAGACGTAAAGTCGAAAAAGGTGAAAAAAAACCCCGCTTTCGGGTTGTCGGCGTCAGCGGCGGCGATTTGAAGCTGTATATCAGACATATTCGAAAAAAAGAATTGGATCAGATCAAAGACGCCACCGGGGCAGAGATCATTATGCTTGATGCCGGCCAGGGCAAAAAAGACGGCGGCGGACAATCCGCTTGACGCTGCTGGCGATCTAATCGGATCTTATTCCCGGTAGATAATCGTCCCGACGTGTTTGCCTTCCAAAGCGGCCAGAATATGATCCGGGTTGGCGATGGCGTCGATGATTTGAAGCTCTTTCAGGCACTTGGCGCGTTGCAGCAGCGTCAAAATCGGTCTTTCGATGATCAGGTCATCCAGATCCAATTCAAGGAGTTTTTTAGCGGAAATCCGATCATAGAATTTAAGATCCCCGCGCGCGGTCTCTTCAACCTTTTTTGGATCCTTTTCGTACAATCCTTTTTCGTCTTTTAAGAAGATCAAAGAGCGCGCCCCGATGTTTTCCGCCAAGAGAAAAGCCCCGCAATCGGTTCGGTGAGGCGGAATCGAGCCGAATTCGGCGGGGTGCTCAAAGAAGCCGTACGGGGGTATGCCGTAGGTGATCGGCAGGTAGCCCAGCTGGCAAAACATTGTCAGCTGCTCCAGGTTGTCGCCGTGTCCGATTTTAACACCACCGTGCTTCGATAACAGAACAGAGAGCATTTCGGCATTTTGCCACGAAACTTTATCGCCCAACTTGGAAAGCACGCCGGTCGGCATTCCCAGGTCTACCCCGATGTTGTAAACGTGCCGGGCTCTTGTCCCACCGCCGGTCATCAAAAGGATTTTATATTTTTCTTTGGCTTCGATTAATACCTCTAATATGGGAAAGAGCACTTTTCCACCGCGGTCCATGATGCTTTGACCACCGATTTTCAAGACGTTGATGTCGGGATGCATGCGGAAATACGCTTCGGCTTCGGTGCGTTGCAAAAATTCTTTGCTAACCAGAGATTCTCCCATAAGATCTGATTCAATGTGGAGCCGTCCGCTGTCACCATCCTCTTTAACGATTTTTGCCATCCTTTTTCCTTTCATCCGCAGGCAATTATTCACAGAGCGCCATAATAGTAAAAACTCCCCGACCTCTGAAATATCTGTTATCGATTTTACCTCAACCGCTTTTCACCGGGTCTGATTTCTTTTATAGCAGCCCGGTTTGCATACTGCAACACGCTTCAGTTGGCAAGCAGGTTTAGAACCATCTATATGGAGTCGTCAGCTCCCTGTCAAGTGAACTATGGTTCTAAACGCTGAATCTGTCGCTCTTTATGAGATAGGCCACGGCAATGCCTGCCATAAAACCTGCAGCCAGATTCGTAGCCAGGGTTATTCCTAAAACCACCAGACACACAAACATGTCTTTGCGTTTAGTTAAATCCAATATGGTAAGGCATAGCTGGCTGCCTGCAAACAGCAGTAATATTCCCAGAACTGCCAGCGGAAGAAGATTGATGAATGCCAGTGAATGGCTGCCAAATAATATTGCCAGAACGATAAATACACCTCCGATCATGATATTTGAGCCGGCAGTTCGGGCGCCAAAACGGTAATGGGCTGCCAGCCCGCCGGCTCCATGGCATAGCGGCATGCCACCAAATGTTGCGCTCAGAAAGTTTGCGAGTGCCATGCCGATGCAGACAGCACGATAGGTAACCTTTCCGGATTCCGCTTTGAAATATGTTTTTGACAGGTCAGTGTAAGCGACGACCGCATTGCCCACAGTCATCGGTATCTGGGGCAAAACCAGTGCAAACAACGCAAAAGCGAAATCTGCCCGGCCGGGCCAGCCGAAGGGAAGAAACACCGGCAGATTGATGCCGATATGCATTTCGTCCAGGCTCCGGCGGTTACCGAGCACCAGACCCAGGGCGAGCCCGGCCACCACAACGATAAGGCCCGCCGGAAATTTTTTGTTTTCCAACAGAATCAATGTTAGGCATCCGCCGGCAATGCCGATGATAATGCCGATTGGAATGGGGCCGACGGATTGAACGGATAAATAGGGTTCGACCGTTTGATGGATTTTTTGAAGCATGGATGTTCCCAGCATCAGTTTGACTCCCTGGACCATCAGCAGGGTGCCGGTGGAAAGCTGAACGCCCCTAACGACTGATCGGGGAATATATCTGCCAATAAAGGTAATTGCTCCGGTGGCGCCGATCAGAAGCAATACCAGGCCCATCAAATAACCGGCTGCCGTAATCTGGGATGCGTCCATGGCGGTCGCAATCGCGTAGGCGCCGATAACTTTCATCGGCTGCACCGGCACGGTGACGCCGTAATAAATCCCTGCTAAAACATAAAAAACGCCCATTGTCAGAAACAGGCCCGTCGGTTTGAGCCCGTTAAGTAGTATCATCCCGATGGCCAAAGGCAAAAGGGTTCCCAGATCCCCTAAAGAACCGGCCAATTCAAGACGACTGAATCTGTAACCGTGCCGCATATGCTTCTCCTCTATTTAGATGAATTTTAGTAGCACAAGCATTTGTATTGGTAAAGACTTCTGACATTGGCCGCCGATGGGCAATTTGATTTTGCACGTTGAAATTCTGCCCAAAATATATTATTTTAATACCGGTTCCAAATATTCGTTTCGCAGGTGGGAAGATTTAGCCTAAAAGGGCCTTTAGGGAAGATAGCCCGTTTGTCATGTCCATCATAAAATGAGCGAATGTAGAAGCCATTTCAAAACCCCTTTTTCGTTGCTTTGCGGCTTTTGCCCCCGCTGGGCGGGATGACGTTTCCAAAAACGCTAAGTTTGTTGCGCTAATCCGCCTGCGGCGGAGAAAACTCGGGCTAGCGCGCCTGTCGAGTCAAACCGTTCAAGATTTTGCGCTCCGGAAAAGACCCGAGCTAAGCGTTTTTTAACAAAAGACCGCAAAATTATCTCCAAAGAAGTTTTGAAATGGCTTCTAGGCATTTTGTCCCGGTGAGATAAGATGCCTTTTTTAATGCCTGACAAGAACTGAAAAGGAAAAGTCAAACTGTGAAAGTCGGTCGAAACGATCCCTGCCCATGCGGCAGCGGGAAAAAATATAAGAAGTGCTGTTTGGGAAAAGACATGCCGGTTAACCGGGATCCCGGGGCGATGTATGCCCAGAGGTATAAGATTCGGCTAAAAGAAAAAGCCGATATTGAAGGCATTCGCAAAGCCGGTCAGCTGGTGCTGAATACCTTCGAGCAAATCGAAGATAAGATCCGCCCGGGGGTCCAGACCGATGAAATCAACACCATCGTGCATGAATTTACCATAAAAAACGGTGCCCAGCCGGCGCCCCTGAATTACCGGGGGTTTCCTAAAAGTGTTTGTGTTTCCATAAATGAGGAAGTTTGTCATGGTATTCCGGGAAAGCGCGTTTTGAAAGATGGTGATATCGTTAATGTCGACATCACATCGGTTTTAAACGGTTATTATGCCGATGCCAACAAAACATTTTTTGTGGGCACACCGGGCAGTGAAGCCCGCAAAATCGTCCGTGTTGCCAAAGAATGCCTTAAGCGCGGAATTTCAATGGTCAAACCCGGCAATACGGTCGGGGACATCGGGTGGGCAATTCAGACCTATGCCGAGGACCAGGGCTGCTCGGTTGTGCGCGATTTTGTCGGCCACGGGGTCGGCTTTGAATTTCATGAATCGCCGCAGATTCCGCATTTTGGTGAAAAGGGGCAGGGTATCCGCTTAATTCCGGGCATGGTTTTTACGATTGAACCGATGATCAATCTGGGCGGCAAGGAATTGAAGATTCTTGCGGATAACTGGACGGCGGTAACCACGGACGGGTCTTTATCCGCCCAATTCGAGCAAACCATTCTGGTAACCCAAAG
>JASFPY010000231.1:0-4832 GCA_050115755.1 Desulfobacteraceae bacterium
GTATGAAAAAGAAGACCCTCGATTCCTTGGACAACGAGATCATTCGTTTGCTTGCAGGGGACGGCCGTATGCCGATTGGTGATATGGCCGCCCGTTTAAATGTAACCGCACCGACGATTCGCTCCAGAATTAAAAATCTGGAAGAATCCGGCATGCTCAAAGTTTCAGGGATAGTTGATCCAAACCATCACCCTCAAATGATAACGGCCCTTGTTGCGATGAATATCCGGTCGCATGGGAAAATGGATCAAATATTGGAAAAAATCGCCCGCCTGCCCAATGTCGTCTGGGCAGGCGTCAGCACCGGGCGTTACGATATTATCGCAGAGGTGGTCTGTGTAAGGGGAAGGGACGAATTATATCAATTTACCACTCAAACGATTCTTAAAATTGCAAATGTCGTTAAAAGTGAAACATTTATTATCATGAAATCCAGACATAACTGGCTATGCCTGCCCGAAGGTGTGGCGGAAATCTAATCGAGAAATCGTGAGCTTACTTTTCAGTTTCAAATTGGCTGAAAACTGAATTGTCCATTAATAATCAATGCTCAAAGGGGATATGGCGATGAGAAAATTAATTATCCCAATTCAATTCATCATGGTTATCGGATGCCTTGTTTTTAATGGTTATGCTGAACAACCCAAGGAAAGGATCACCAATAGCCTGGGGATGGAGTTTGTTCTGATTAAACCCGGCAAATTTATGATGGGAAGCCCGGAAGATGAACCCGGCCGGTATAGCGGAGAAAGCTTACACCCGGTCAATTTGACAAATCCGTTCTATATGCAAACCACCGAAGTGACCCAGGCGCAATGGAAAGCGTTAATGGGTAAAAATCCTGCCAGTCATAAAAGATGTGGGGACACGTGCCCGGTGGAGCAGATTTCCTGGAAAGATGCGCAACAATTTATTGAGAAGCTCAACCAGAAAGAAGGCACCAATAAGTACAGGCTTCCGAGCGAGGCTGAATGGGAATATGCCTGCCGGGCGGGAAGTAAGACCGCTTTTCCCAGCGGCGGTATTACGGAACTCAATTGTGGCCGAGATCCCAACCTGGATCCTATCGGCTGGTATTGTGGCAACTCGAATAATATAATTCAGCCGGTAGCCCGAAAAAAACCCAATGCCTGGGGGCTCTATGACATGCACGGTAATGTCCAGGAATGGTGCCAGGACTGGCTCGGGGCCTACCCGGACGATGAAGTGATCGATCCGAAAGGGCCCAAGAAGGGCTCCTACCGAGCTATGAGAGGCGGCGTCTGGTATAGCCCGGCACGCGATTGTCGTAGCGCCAGCCGTTTCGGGAGCCCACCACACTACCGGTTTCAACATATCGGTTTCAGGCTCTGCATGTCGCCATGAATAAGCGCATGAATCCAATTCGCAAGTAGGTGATCGGTTTTAAAATAATAAGATGAACGAATAGCGGTTGAACACCAATAACAACATTGAAAAAAGGGAGGGGAAAAAAATGAAAAAGGTTAAAGTCTTAACGATTCTTGTTTCATTGGCTATTTTTTTCGCTTTTTTGGGAATCGCCTCAGCAGGAACCCTTGACGAAATTTTAAAAAGAGGAGAAATTCGCATCGCCTGTCAAACTCAGGGTGCACCGTTCAGTTTTGTGGATAAAAACGGCAAGCGGACCGGTAGTTCTGTAGAAATTTGTAATATGATTGCCAAAGAGATGGGCGTCAAGGCGAAGTACCTCAACTATGACTGGGACGGTCTGATCCCGGCCCTGCTCTCAAAAAAGGCCGACATGCTGGCGGCCGATATGACCCCGACCCTGAAACGGGCCATGAAAATAAATTTTACCCAACCGTATATGTACACTGGCAGTGTGGTCTTCGTGAAGCAGGACAGTCCGATCAAGACGCTGAAAGACATTAAAGCCGGTACCAAGATCGCCGTCCTTTTGGGATCAACCGGTGAAAACGATGCAAAAAAAGCCTTTCCAGAGGCTAAATTGAAGACCTACAAGGGCGGTGGCCCGCTTTTGATCAATGCAGTCCTTGCCGGGCACGTCGAGGCCGGGGTGAACGACGGTTCGTCTGCACGCAGCCAGCTATCCAACTTTCCGCCCAATAGCGTCCGAATCCTGGAAGGACAGTTGTCCCGGTCCCCGCTGGCCTTTGCCGTGCGTTATGATTCCCCGGATCTTCAACGCTGGCTCGACCTATTCTTCCTGCACATCTCTCTGGACGGCCGGCTGGAAGAAAATTTGAATTACTGGGTGAATTCTCTGGATTGGAAGAAGGACCATTAAACAACTTTTTACTTCGCGAGCGGATTAAATTTTGTCCGGTGTGAGCCGGCTGCTCCGGCTCACACCTCGCTGAATCGAACCGCTGACAAAGGTATAAGATATGCTTGAAGGCTTCAATTTTAGAATCATTTGGGAATATTTGCCGCTCTATGGGCAGTGCTTCCTGGCTACCCTTTGGCTGTCTGGTTTGTCACTGCTTGGCGCGATTGTGGTGGGGATCATCGCCTGTGCCATGCGACTGAGTCAATCACGAATCCTGCGGAGCATTGCCGGGGTTTATATCGAAAGCATCCGTTCCACACCTCTGCTGGCGCAGCTCTATTTTTTCTATTTCGGTCTGCCGTCGATGGGCATCATGCTTCCGGAATGGGTTACCGGCGTTATTGCTTTAGTCTTGAACAGTGGGGCCTATTATGCCGAGATCATCAGGGCGGGGATTCAAGCCATTGACTTCGGACAGATCGAGGCCGGAATTGCCTCAGGCTTGAGCTATTTTCAGCGCATGCGTTATATCATTCTACCGCAGGCGCTTGGCAACACGGTCCGACCCATGCTGGGCCAGGCCATCATATTGGTAAAAGACTCGTCGCTGCTCTCATTGATCTCAATTATGGAGCTGACGCGGGCCGGCCAGGTGCTAACATCGGAACGATTCACGCCTGCCGAAGGGTTCCTGACCACAGCGGCTTTTTATCTGATTATTTATTACATGCTCAAGGCTTTCTCGGGTTGGTCTGAAAAGCGACTGATCTTCCGGGAAGCGCATTGAGACACGAGGGATAAACTATGTGGGGTTTTTATTTTAACGAACTGATGCGCAGTCTGCCGTTCTTCCTCAAGGGGCTCTGGATGACCTTCGCAGTTTCCGGTCTGAGCCTGGTCTTCGGTACCATAATCGGCTTCTTCGGAGGCCTCCTGAGGGCCGGCCGCAACAAGCCTGCCCGCATCATCGTCGGCGCGTGGGTGGATCTCATCCGCGGCACACCCTTTCTGGTGCAGATTTTTGTCATTTTTTTTATTCTGCCCGGTATTGGCATAGAACTGGATGCCTTCCCGGCAGCGGTAATCGCGCTGACCAATTTAACGGCCAGTTTCATCACTGAGATTGTCGCCAGCGGTATTATCGCCGTACCCAAAGGCCAGCGAGAAGCCGCCACCGCATCCGGCCTCTCTAATTACCAGCAGCTTCGATTTATTGTTTTGCCCCAGGCCATACGGTCCATACTGCCGCCTTTGGTGGGACAGTATGTTCTTTTGGTCAAAGATTCATCGGTCGTCTCAGCCATTGGCGTGGTCGATATCACCAGAGTCGGCTGGCTGACTGTGCAACGCATCCCGGAAGGTCTAATGGTTTTCGGCCTTGTGGGGCTTTTATACTTCGCCATCTGTTATCCGTTAATCAATTTGTCGGGTTTCCTGGAAAGGCGGATGACGGTCGCATCTACCAAGCTCTAGCGTGGGACAGACATTTTCGTTGTAAAAAAGGGCGTAAACCAAAAGGGGAAAAGGTTCATGATTTCTTTTAAGAATGTAAACAAATGGTACGGGGAACTCCATGTTCTGAACAGCATCGATCTGGAGGTTGACAAGGGGGAGGTCATCGTGGTCTGCGGCCCGAGTGGTTCGGGCAAGAGTACCCTGATTCGTTGTATAAACCGCCTGGAGCCCATCCAGGAAGGCGAACTCGTTGTTGATGGCATGGCGGTGCACGACCGCAAGACCAACATGACCAAGATTCGAGCGGAGATCGGGTTTATCTTCCAATCATTCAATCTATACCCTCACATGACAGCACTAGGAAACGTGACCATTGCACCCATGAAGGTCCGAAACATACCGAAAAAAGAAGCAGAAAAGCTCGGTCGGGAGAAACTCACAAGGGTGGGATTGAAAGAGCGCATCGACCACTATCCGGCCCAACTCTCGGGCGGTCAACAGCAGCGCGTGGCAATCGCACGAGGCTTGTGCATGCAGCCCAAAATCATGCTCTTTGACGAGCCCACATCGGCACTGGATCCCGAAATGATTCATGAAGTCCTCGACGTCATGCGCGATCTGGCCAAAGAGGGTATGACCATGATGGCGGTTACGCATGAGATGGGGTTCGCGCGGGAGGTGGCCAGCCGGGTCGTCTTCATGGATGAAGGACAGATCATCGAGGTCGCACCCCCAAATGATTTTTTTACCAACCCCCAATCCGAGCGGGGTAAAGCTTTCCTCAAATCGATTCTCACCCACTGATTGGGTGTTGAATCAACCCCAAATGGAGCAATGGATGGTGTCTGAGAATCGCGATGCTCGCCTTGCGGGTTCAGGCGAGCGAAGCAGCGCTGGTGGTCATCATCGTCGCGATTGAGAATACCCTGCAAGCAGGGTGGAACCCGAAAGGAGCCTGCCATGGCCAAAGAAAAGGAAGAAAAGAAGGTGAAAACGGCTGAGCCTGAGAAGGCCGAAGCTGAAAAGAAGGAAAAAGCGAAGAAAAAGGCCAACAAAGAAAAAGCCAAGAAAAAAGAAAAAAAGAAACTAAAAAAAGAAAAAACTAAAAAAATGGCCAAAAAAATGG
>JASFPY010000232.1:0-4813 GCA_050115755.1 Desulfobacteraceae bacterium
ATTAGGGGGCTTGAAAAACCTGAAAGCATGTTCAAATCGGCAATCAGCCAGGAGATGGCACTTGCCAGTGAAACTACAACACCGCTCCATCTGCCGGCATACCAGGTCGCCAGCGTTATCGGCAATATATAGAAAAGCGATAAGGCAAATTCAGGTCCGGTAAAAAACCGAATCACACCGATAAGGATCGCCGTAAATACACAAAAGATCGCCAGCAGGTATGTGTGATAATCCTTACGGTTACCAGACATCTCCAATCCCATTTATACATAACTCCTTCACCGATCAAAAATGCCCTGGCGAGACTCTGGTGATTTGATTCCGATTAATGATTTGCAGTTAACCGTGTCAGAGAGGCTTCAATTGTCTCAGAGGTAAAGGGTTTTGCAATTAAATGCTGTACACCCGCCTTCTTTGCCTCATTAACAACCACATCGCTTTTATATGCTGTGATAAGTATCTTTATGCTATCCGGATGAGATTTTTTAATCTGCTTGAAAAACGCAACGCCGTCCATGCCGGGTAATCGATAGTCGGTTATGATAATGTCATAGCCCTGGCAATCGAGCTCTTCCATGGCCTCTTCGGCTGTCTCGAGTGCAACTATTTGACATCCTTCAGCCTCAAAGAATATTCTGAGAGAATCTCTTATCCACTCGTCATCGTCAACGAGCAGGATTTTCATGTTTTTTAGCTTGGCAAACAGATCCATGATTTAATTTCCAGCAAATATTTTGAAATCTGAAAGATATTAAAATAGCCATCCCTTTTGAATAAAGATTCACTCATCATGCACGGTTATATCCGTCTCGCCTTTGGGCAGGGGTATAATAAACACAGGTTTGCGTGTACGGCGCAAAACCCGTTTGGTAACACTCCCCAAAAATGTATTTGCGACAACCCCCTTTCCATGCGTTCCCATGACGATGGCATCACATTCAAGTTCATTGGCCTTTTCCAAAATGGTGTCGGCCGGGAATCCTTCGCAGACTTGAATGGATTCTACACATTCTTCCGCTTTTGGATAATCTTTAAGCTCTTTATCTGAAAAGGCCCTCAGCCGCTTTTCTATGCGGTTAAACGTGTGGTTAACCCGCTCGTCGAATATTGCTTTTTTTCGTTCATCAGACAGATAGAATTCCATTTGAGCGCGAACAACATGTGAAATGCCTTCAAATGCATGCAAGATGATAATTTTGGCATCATGCGTGATCGCAAAATTCATGGCATATCGGAAAGCGTAAGCCGAATTCGGGGAAAGATCGGTAGCATAGAGTATTTTTCGGATTTTTGGAATCATTGCTGGCCTCCTTCGCTCATTAAGATGGCATTCAACTTGCCAAATACTTGCCCAACCGGTTTTTTAGCATATTGCGTGCCAACTCGTCTTGCGGATGGCAAATTAAATAAAATCGGAAGCTTATAAATATATTGGCTTTTATTAAAGGCCGGAGTGATCCTTACATTCGAAAATTTTCGAAATAGCCATTGGTAAAATTTCGAACATTAGGGCGAATGGTAAAGTACTATTCTGAAAAAGACTGTCATTGCGAGCAGTCTACCGCAGTCAGACGCACAAACAATCTGCAACGGTCTGGGATTGCTTCGCTTCGCTCGCAATGACATCCGTTGAATCAGGGGAGCAAAAGAAATAGAGCGGTAATATTCTCTATAAAAAACACGCGGGAAAAAATCGAGGACGGTGACTTAAGAAAAATTTTCGATTTGTTTTTTTAGACAATTCTGACAGGCCGCCGGTTCATTGCCGCTGAGAAATTCACGCACAAATTGCCGGTATTGCTTGTGATGCTGAATTGTGTTTAAAGATTCTTCCTGAATATTTCCAAAAGATAGATTGCACTGCAAATGCTTTTGCCTGTCAAATAAATAATAATTGTCTCCCCTCATTGGCAGCTGTTTTATAACGCAGGGTGACAGGTTGCCATTGGAACCCACAACAACCGCCTGCGGGATATTTTCACTGCAGGAAAATTTTTTTTGTATCGGAGACACGAGATGAAAATGCAGGTCCATGCCCAGTTTGACAGCTTCTTTTCTGATTTCAAGTAATCGGACCTTCAATTCTGAGTATTCTTCTTCTGAAGAAGCCAGTTTGGATTCGGTTTCCATTTCCGGACTGACGACATAGGACAAGGAACTGACCACGGTTTGGGCCGCACCCGTATTTGCCAAAAATTTTGGAAGCGTTTCTAAATCGCCAAGGCCGGATCGAAGCAACATATAAGCAATATGAATTTCAGGATTATCGACCTGGTATCGATCTTTTGCTCTGTGGATTTCCTCCATACATAATAGAACCCTTTTAAGGTGGGTTCCCTTCCGTATTTCATCATTTTTTTTATTCACGCCTGCCAGCGAAAATCCGATTACATCTAATCCCTGGCTGACGATTTTTTCAATCGATTCTCGATCCAGCAGTGTTCCGTTTGTGGTTGTGCCAACCCTGCAACCGGCTTTTTTGGCGATCTGTAACATTTCAAAAAACTGCGGATGCGTAAACGGTTCCCCCCAGCCCTGCAAATAGACCAGATGCGTATTGCTAAAAGCGGGCACCAGGTTGCGGAATGCCCCCAGAGATAGGAAGCGGTTTTGCCAGTTGGGTCGGAAAGCCCAATGCGGGCAATAAACGCAGCTCGCATTGCAGTATGAACTGATCTCCACCTGGATCCAATCAAGTTGCGGATAATTCCTGGCAAATAGACGGTCGAACAACATAGCGCATTATACAAAATCAGCAATTACAGTCAAACTGCTTTCCATTTTTCGGTTTGCGGATCATCTGAGGTATTTGGCCAGACTTCCATTTTCTTGATTATCCGCCACAAATTCCCGTATTTTTTCTATCTATGGTTTACCCAACTCCAGCAAGTTTTTTTGTATGATCATATCCAGCGGGTTTCTGTCACGACCGGCCCCTCCTGCCATCAGGATTAGCCACCAAAATCTCCGGCGCTCAGAATCTGCATTGCCTCATCCGCGGATACGCGGAGGCTGCCCAGTGCGTTATCAAATTTTTCCCGATCGGTTCTGATATCGTCTATTCCGGTCTCAGGGTTGCACTTTTCCCGAATCTGATCGATGCGATCATCCATTTCCGAAATGAGCATATGAAGATCCTCGATATTGGCATGAAATTTTTCCTTTTCACCGCCGGAGAGTTCATCCAGCTTGCGGACGATATCATATACGTTGGCCTTCCACGCAGTGAGCTCTGCTTCCATTGTTTTGCAACAATTTAAAGCCTTCATTGTATCCCCCTTTCAATAGGTGTTGTTTTTGGCTTTTTTTCGTTGTTAATTCACCACATATTGAAAAAATTGTGCGAGTTAATTATTCAGCGCCTATTTTTAAAAAGTTTCTTATGTAAAATTTCTCTCCGCCATAAGCCGTTTCGATAATTGAGTTGCTGGCAATCATCCTGCGAATGATCGACCAATCTTTGCCGGCCTTTTCAAGAAACGCGCTCACAGCTTTTTCTCGCATGGGATGCACCGCCGTGATGCTCAGCAGATCCTTTTCGACATCTCCCGTAAACGCGAAAGCATCTCCCTCGTAACCGATCAAATACTCCACCTGAAACGGCTTTTCATTCAAGATTTGAAAGGCTTCGTTTATGACGTTCCCGTCCGGCGGCCGAACCCACTTTTCGGCCGGCGGCCTTATCGGCACAGCCACATATGCTTTAACCGGTTGCATGTGATTCAAAAATTTCGCAATTTTTGTGAAGCTTTCAACGTTGTCGTTGATGCCTTTAACCAGCATGGTCTCCGTTACCAGCGTACCTGAATAACTATCGGCAAATTCAAGCATACCGGCCCAAATGGCTTCCGGCTTCAGCGTCCGATGGGGGCGGTTGATCCGACGCCAGATCTTTTCACTTTTGGAATCAATTTTAAAAGATACCCAATCCGCCTTTGCCAGCTCTGCTTTCACATCCTTGCGCCAGGCAAGCGCGCCGTTGGTGATGACGGCTATTTTAAGCCCCAGCGATTTTAGAAGCGCGATTTCACTCCCAAGATTCACATCCAGCGTGGGCTCTCCATCCGGTACGAAGGTCAGATAATCAACGGGTTCGCCTTTCTTTAATGCTTTTTCGATTTTCTTTCTGACATCCCGATAGATTTCTTCCGGATCATAGAATGGCATTCGATCGACTTGCATCCTGCTGGTTTTACCGATCTGGCAATACACGCAGGAATAGTTACAGATCTTGGGTGGGATGTTGTTAATTCCCAGACTGCGACCTAAACGTCTCGAAGGCACAGGCCCAAAGCTAATCATAATATTTTACGCCCTTCAGTAAATCCTGGGTTTGTAAATCAATGCAAATAATATCTCATGCCGATTCGAGGTCCCGACGCGCGGCCATATCCACCAGTATTCTTTCTCTGGCCTTGTCGATGCCGAGTTCCTGGCGTTTTTTGTCGATGTGCGCAATCATCTTATGGGCATGTTTTATCGGATCCACCTCAAGATCCCACATCCCGCCGTACAGTTTTTCAAATTCATTAAACAGGTAGTCTCTAAATACCGGCGCACCGGATACCGGCAGGGTGACGCCAAATACCGTGTACACTCCGGAGGCCACAAAATAATGCCCGATACTGATCGCCTTTTCACTCATCCATTCCGGCGCGCTGCCGGCTGCCGGCAACTCGCTGATATCGTTGCCCAGACCGCCGGCCTTGACCACCTCGGCGGCCGCAAGCAAAATCCGGCTGTTGTCCACGCAGGATCCCAGATGCAGCACCGGCGGAATGCCGACGGTCTCACACACCTCGGCCAAACCCGG